>NZ_BAAIEW010000008.1:0-90825 GCF_054654515.1 Desulfothermus okinawensis JCM 13304
AGCCTGTCTTCTCCATATAAATTTTTTTCTCCATCCATTGCTTCTGTAACCCCGTCAGTATATAGGAACAATTGATCTCCAGGTAAAAGTCTTAAAGAAAAGGTCTCATAATCCATTCCCTCCATTGCACCTATAACAGGTCCACTGATTTCTTTTAAAAAATATGGTTTTTTATTTACAGGTATATGAATAACAGGATTATGACCTGCGTTAACATACTGGATTTGTCCAGTATCTAAATTTAATATGCCTGCAAATAGGGTAACAAACATGTTATTTGGATTATTTTGGCATAATTCATTGTTAATAGAGGTTATAACTTTTCCTATATCAGGTTGTGACATTGCACTGTTTTTTAGGAGGGTCATGGTCATGGCCATGAAGAATGCTGCTGGTACCCCCTTATCTGATACATCTCCAACTGCAAAGCAGAATCTCTTTTTGTCTATAAAAAAATAATGGAAAAGATCTCCTCCAACTTCTCGAGCAGGTTGTAAGTATGCATAAAAGTCAATATTTGAAAATGGTGGTTTTGGTTCAAATGGTGGCAGGATGCCCATTTGAATCTCCCGGGCAATCCTAAGTTCACTCTCCAGCCTTTCTTGTTGCGCGGTTAGGTTTAGCAATGTAGTTACATTTTTTTCTAATTTGTCCTGCATTTCTAAAAATGATGAAGTTAGTGCACCTACTTCATCCCTTCTGTGAACATCTTTTTTAAAGTCTTCTTCAATATTGAGACTTCCTTTTGAAAAATCGTGTTCTGCCACCATTGCAGTAAGGTGTGTAAGACGTTTTAGGGGGGCTATTGTTCTTGTTATTATTAAAAGGACTATTAATAAGCTGGCAAAAAATATAGATATTACTACCATTGCTTGTATCTTTATTAATTTAATTCCAGGCATTAATATATCTTTTTCAGGGATTACAGATCCTATATACCATTTTAATGGACGAAAATACCTGATTGAAGTGATATATCTTTCTCCGTTTACATCAAAATAAAAGTTGGCAGGTTCGTAGCTTTCCTTTTTAGAAAGATAAGTTACAATTTGGGGTTTTATTTTAAATTTAAATTTTGTACCTATTGAACTGGAATTTAATGTGGGAAAGATTGTTGCGAAATTATCGGAACTTAGTATAAATAAATATCCAGAAGTTGCTATTTTAATCTTGTCCATGCTCTGTTGAATTATATTTACCATATTGTTTTTTTCTTTTTCTATTTCATCCTGTAAACCTTGAATACCCATAAAACTTGCGACTACAAATTCTTTATGATAAGTTTTTAAATATCCTATAATCATTTTGGTTTTATATTTGAATATAATAAACTCACTTTTATGGGATTTTAATATATTACTTATCACATTTTTTAGTGACCTTCCCTTAAGATCATGTAGAGTTAATAAAAATCTAAACTTTATATTATGATTACTATTGAAGATAATTTTATCTTTTTTTAAGATTATATGAAATGTAAAATATGAATTAAAAATCTTATATCTTGAAATAAATTTATTAAGATAAGTTTTATTCAGATTGTTTTTATTATGATTAATATATATTGCTATTTCGTTATTGATAAATTTTAAAAAATTTTTGGTATTTATAATATCCTTTATTTTTGAATATAATAGATTTTTATACATGTTATCTATATTTAATTGTACTAGATATAAAACATTTTCTACTTGTTGATTGCTTAGTTTTCTTGTAGATTTATTGATTATATCAGAGGTTATGTAGATAATAGCCAATGCCATTATGAAAAATAAAGAAAGTAGAGGTAGGATGAGTTTCCATTTTAAGGAAATAATTTTTTTCTTCATTTATTTCTAACCTTGAAAATATTGAGATAGTTATTTAAAAAGGATATGATAAAATTTTGTTATAGGATATAAAAAATTATATTTAAAATCAACTTTAGATTTTTGTGTTAATTAAAGGGAGGTTTTATATGGAGCTTCAAAGGGTGGAAAAGGAGGGTTTTATTATAGTTATGGTAAATGGAAGGTTAGATGCCAATACTGCATCAAAATATGAATCAGAATGTTTATCTTATTTAGATAATGGAGATGATAAGGTGATTGTGGATTTACACGGGCTCGAGTACATTAGTTCAGCAGGGTTAAGAAGCATTTTAACTATAGGAAAAAAAATTAAATCCATTGGTGGGAAATATGTATTTTGTAACCTTCAACCAATGGTTGCAAAAGTATTTAAGATTTCAGGTTTTAACTCTATATTTCCTGTTTATGAAACCCTGGAGGATGCAATTGAAGAAGTTAAAGGGTAAAAAGAAGGTAGAAGGGTCTTTTTTATGTGAAGCAGATTATTCAAAGGTATCTCTGATAAATAAAGAAATTTTAGAAAGATTAAAAGACCATGGAGTAAATAAGAATGACTTAGACAACATAGGTCTTATTTTAGAAGAGATCACTTTAAATATATGTAAATATGCCTATCCTGGAGATAGGATTGGAACCATTGAAATTAATTTTTCTATTGTAAAAAATTATCTTATCCTGATTTTTAAGGACAAGGGTAAGCAATTTAATCCTCTTGAATACAACTTGTCTAAGCCCATAGATAAGAATTCTTCTCTTGATGAACTTCGTCCAGGGGGACTTGGAATATATCTTGTAAAAGAGATGTCCCACCGTTTATCTTATGTTTATAAGGATTCCACCAATATATTAACAGTAATATTTAAACTAAGTGGAAATTTTTTTCTATAAATTTTTAATCTGGGTTTATCAAAATAGATAAACTGGGGTTAAAAATCCCCGTGTGGGTACTTAGATTTCGTCCCTGGGCATAAAATAAAAAAGCCAGCTAGTTAACCTGGCTTTTTTAAAGGTGATTTTTTGTAGGAATTTTTTATTAGCCCGAGTTTATCAAAATGATAAACATCGGGCTAACTAAGTTAGATTAAAGGATTTTTTATACCTTTTCAAATACTCCAGCTGCACCCATGCCACCACCAATACACATGGACACGATACCATATTTGACGTCTCTTCTGTGCATCTCATGTAGCAAGGTTGCTGTTAGCTTTGCACCTGTACATCCAAGTGGGTGACCAAGTGCTATTGCACCACCATTTACATTCACAATCTCAGGATTGAGTCCCACTTCTCTAATGCAGTAGATTGCCTGTGATGCAAAGGCTTCATTTAATTCAACGAGACCAATATCATCTAATTTAAGTCCAGTTTTTTCTAAAACTCCCGGTATGGCACGAGATGGTCCAATTCCCATGAGCTCAGGTGGAACTCCTTTTACATCATAGCCAACAAACCTTGCCATGGGCTCTTTACCTATCTTTTTTAGAAAATCCTCAGACACAACCATGCAAAGTGCTGCGCCATCTGTCATCTGGGACGAATTTCCTGCAGTAACAGATCCGCCAGCCCTGAATGGAGATTTTAGTTTTGCCATTTTCTCCAGGGTAGTATCAGCCCTTGGGCCATCGTCTATGTCAACTATCTCTTCGGTTTTTATGAGCTCATCACCAACTACTTTTGTCCTGGTGACTTTAACGGGAATTATTTCCTCCTTGAATTTACCTTCTTTTATAGCCTTAACTGCCTTCATATTGCTTTCATAACCAAATTGATCCTGCTCTTCCCTGGTAATGTTGAATTTTTCAGCAACAAGTTCTGCGGTAATACCCATTGATGCATAGGATTCTGGCCAGTCCAATACAAGATCAGGATTGGCACTGAGAATGTGACCTCCCATGGGTACCTTGGTCATTGATTCAACACCACCTGCAATTATGCAGTCAGCAAATCCAGCCATGACCCTTTCTGCTGCCATGGCTATGGTCTGCAGGCCAGAAGAACAGAACCTATTTACAGTGACTCCAGGAACAGTATGTGGTAGACCTGCACCAAGAACGATCATTCTGCCCACGTTCATTCCCTGTTCTGCTTCAGGGAATGAACAACCAACAATTACATCTTCAATGAGTTCATGTTCCACACCTGTTTTTTCTAAAAGTCCCTTTAAACAAACAATACCCAGATAGTCAGGCCTTACATTAGCAAATTTGCCCCTTTTTGCCTTACATCCAGGTGTTCTAACTGCCTTTAATATATATGCTGCTCTCATAGATATCCTCCATAAATGGTTTATATAACAAAAATTAAATTAGTTTCTAAGCGGTCTATTGGTAGTTAACATGTGTTTGATCCTTTCCTGTGTTTTTTCTTGTTTGCATAGCTCAACAAAGGTCTCTCTTTCCAGTCTAAGTACATATTCTTCAGTAATCAATGTTCCAGGATCAACGTCTCCACCACAAATCACATCAGCAATCATAGAAGCCATTTTGTATTCATATTCAGTTATAAAATTTCCCATTTTCATATTCCACAGTTGGCTCTTAATTGTTGCTGCAATATCCCTACCAGGGGCCTTAAATGGCATAGGGGTCTTGGGTCTATAGGTCTTTGCTAGGGTAAGTACCATCTGTTTAGCGTTTCCAATTAGACTGTCAATATCCATTGTGATCTGATCGCCCTGTCTCATATATCCCAGTTTAAATGCCTCTGCAGCGCCCATGGATACCTTGGCCATAGCAATGTTTTGGAAGTATTTAACGATTATATTTTGTACATTTACCCCCAGTTTTTCTGCCTCTTCTACTGCCCTAACACAGAGTTCCTTTGTTCCACCTCCTGCTGGAAGCAGACCAACGCCAACTTCTACTAGTCCCATATAGGTCTCAATATGGGCACAAATGGCGTCAGAGTGGAGGCAATATTCGCATCCGCCACCTAAGGTCATCTGAAATGGTGCTGCAACAACTGGTACTGCAGCGTATTTTAAGGCCATTGTGGCAGATTGAAATTTTTTGACACCAGCTTCGATTTGGTCAAAGGCCTTTTGCTCAATGGCCACTGCCACCATAAATAGGTTTGCACCAACAGAGAATCTCTCTCCCTGATTCCCAACTACAAGGCCAACTCCCTGATTTTCAGCAATATCGACTGCCTTAAAGGTCATATCCAACATATCATCACTGATTGAGTTTTGGGGGGAGTGGAATTCAAGGCAAAATACTCCATCGCCAATATCAACAATAGATGCGTTGTCATTGGATGCCACAATCTTTTTCTCGTCGGTCTTAATAAGGGCAAGGTTGATGGTGCCTTCTCTGGTTGGAACTTCTTTGTATTTATTGTTTATAATATCGTAATAGTATTTTTTCCCATTTTCTATCTTGTAAAAACTTTTAATGGATTTTAGTTTTTCAGGTACATTGATTCCTTCTTTTTCTGCCCTTTCCACAAAGTAATCTATTCCAATTGCATCAAAGGTTTCAAATGGCCCAAGTTCCCAGTTGTATCCCCATTTCATTGCATTATCCACATTGACCACATCGTCAGCTATCTCTGGAATACGTTTAAAGGAATAGAGTAGGGTATCCCTCAAGATCCTCCATGCAAACTCAGCAGCCTTGTCTTGTCCCTGAATTAGAGCCTTTATCCTCTCTCCAGTGGTCTTGGCCATTTTTGCCAGCTTGATTGAGTCAAATTTGGGCTTGGTAACTGGCTTATACTCTCCAGCTTCGTAATCCCAGTAAAATTTTTGCTTTCCTTCCCTTTTATAGAAACCCTGCTTGGTCTTTCTCCCGAGCTGTTTATTTTCAACCATCTTTAGGATGAATTCAGGCATCTTGAATGCTTCTCTCTCGTCGTCATCAACCAAAAGCTCATAAGAGTTATTTGCAACGTGTACCATTGTATCTAAACCAACTAAATCAGTGGTACCAAAGGCTGCACTTTTGGGACGCCCTGTGGGCCTTCCAGTAATTGCGTCAACCTCTTCCACAGTAAGCCCCATATCCAACATGTGATGGATACACTTCATTATGGAGTATACACCAATTCTGTTACCAATAAAATTTGGGGTGTCTTTACAAAATACAATACCTTTGCCCAATCTCTGGTTGATGAAATCAGCCATAAAATCCACTACTTTTGGATCGCACTCATTGCACCCCACAATCTCCATGAGCCTCATATATCTCGGTGGGTTAAAAAAGTGGGTGACTAGAAATCTCTTTTTCACATCATCGGGCATCACAGTTGCCATCTCATTTACTGATAAACCACTAGTATTTGTTGAAAGGATTGCATCTTCCTTTAAGTGGGTAACTACCTTTTTGAACAAGCTTTTTTTAATGTCCATGTTTTCAACAACAACTTCAATTACCCAGTCACAGTCCTTTAACTTGTCCAGATGATCCTCAAAATTGCCTGTTTCTATTAATTTTGCGTATTCTGGCAAAAGAAAAGGAGCTGGCTTCATTTTTAGGAGATTTTTGAGGGCAGTATTGGCTATCTTGTTTCTGACTTCAGGACTTTCCAATGTTAGCCCCTTGGCCTTTTCCTCTTCAGTTAGTTCCCTTGGCACAATGTCCAGTAAAACCACTCTAACTCCTGCATTGGCAAGGTGAGCTGCAATGGTTGCACCCATTACACCTGCACCTAATACAGCTGCTCGTTTTATCCTTTTCATAACATACCTCCCATATAAATTAAAATTAAAAACTTTCCCTCAACCCGTGTAACTTTTTAGGTTACTGACCAGTAAATAACTATTGAATGAATATTCATTCACCCTACTAGCAGAAACTAAATTTTTATGTCAAGAAAGAAATAAAAAAATAAATTTACAGGAAAACAGAAGATTTTGCACTATGCTAGTATTTGATCTATCTTATTTTCTTGTTCAACACACATTATCAAACCAATATAAAAAATATGGCTCCCAATTGACAAAGTTTAACTAACCTTATATAGATGCTAATCAAAAGAATTTGTATAGAAATTTGAGTAGCCCTTTAAATGGAGTATGTAAGGAGGAAATTATGTCTCAAAATGCCTTAAAAATAGGCAGAGAAGAGAAAAAGACCACCTTTATGCAAAAGGTTATGGAGATTTTGCCTGAAGGTGGGAATTTAAACCTCTGCCTAACATGTGGAGCATGTTCCTCTGGGTGTCCAGCATCAGGAATAGACGGTATGGACCCCAGAAAATTTTTGAGGATGGCAGCCTTGGGATTGGATGAAGAGGTAACAAAATCTGGTTGGGTCTGGTGTTGCACCCAGTGTAGACGTTGTGTTCATGCCTGTCCAATGAATATAGATATACCAAGATTGGTATATTATGCTAGGCAGTCCTGGCCAAGGGAGGAGAGGCCCAAGGGCATTCGGGCATCGTGTGATGTAGCATTGAATAATCCTGGAAACAGTGCAATGGGGGCTGGTTCAGAGGACTTTAAGTTTGTTGTGGAAGATGTTCTTGAGGAAGTGAGGGAGACCCAACCCCGTTTTAAGGATATGGAAGCACCCATTGATAAAGAGGGGGCATATTATTTTCTAAATCAAAATTCCAGGGAACCAGTAACAGAGCCAGATGAGATGGTTCCTTTGTGGAAGATTTTACACATAGTTGGTGCAGATTGGACCTACAGTACCCAAGGTTGGGCAGCTGAAAACTATTGTATGTTTTTATCAGACGACGAAGCCTGGGAGAGGATCGTCAGGAACAAAGTGGAGGCTGTGGAAAAACTTGGGTGTAAGGTATGGCTAAACACCGAGTGAGGACACGAACTTTTTGCATTCCTGGAAGGAATACGCAAATTCAACATCAAAAGAAATTTTGAAGTAAAATCAATAGTTCAATTATACGCCCAGTGGATAAGGGAAGGAAAACTCCCTGTTTCTTCAGATTGGAACAAAGACCTTAAGGTAAAATTTACAGTTCAAGATCCCTGCCAGCTTGTGAGAAAATCTTTTGGTGACCCAGTTGCAGAAGATTTACGTTTTGTAGTCAAGGCCTGTGTTGGTGAAGAAAATTTTGTGGATATGTATCCCAATAAATCCAACAACTTCTGCTGCGGTGGTGGTGGTGGATTTTTGCAGGCAACTGGATTTCAGGATCAAAGACGTCAATACGGGAAGATAAAGTTCAGGCAAATAATGGAAACAGGTGCCCAGTATTGCATAACTCCTTGCCATAATTGCCATTCCCAGATTCACGATTTAAGTGAATATTATGAAGGTGGATTTCACGCAGTTCATCTTTGGACCATAATTTGTCTGTCTATGGGTTGTCTTGGTGAAAATGAGAGGGAATATTTGGGGGATGATTTAAGAGAACTTGGCCTTTAAATATAGGTGTTAAGTCAATGGAGAAAAAAGAAAGGGCTTGCTTAAAGCAAGCCCTTTCTTTTTTTAGTTAACTTCTCAATTATTATACCTTCTTGTATAACTTTGCCTTTAGTGTTATAGTGGTATAGACAGATTAGCTAACATTTTGTTTTATGGAGGTTTTGTCTTGAAAGATGGTATTATTCGCATAGCCCTTATAGGAGGCGATGATTTTGCGTCAGAGGTTTTAGAGACCACTGTTAGGTATTATTCCAAGACCAAAAAATTAAAGGCAAAAGTACATGCAGTGGCATGGCCAGATGAAAAAGCCCCAGCAATGAAACTTGCAAAGAGATTTAAAAGGAAGACATTTACAAAGATAGAAGACCTCTACAATCCCAGGGAATCCATAGATGTCATTATTGTATTGGTAGATGACCATGACCTTTTTAAGGAAATCCTTAAATCAAGACCTGTAAATATAAGAATAGTATCATATACAGTTTTCAGGCTCTTTTGGGATGCCATAAGTGCTGAGACAAGAAAAATAAAGACCCAGCTTGAGCAATTAAATGCAATTATCCACGGTATTGATGAAAACATCCTGATAATTTCTCCAGATATGGAAGTTCAAGAGATAAATGATGTGTGCTTGAAAAAAATGGGATATTCTAGAGAAGAGGTTATTGGAAAAAAGTGTTATGAAATTTTTCAAAAGAGCAATAGAGAATGTCATTTTGATCAATTTGTGTGTCCAGTAAGGACAGCCCTGGAAACCAGAAAGAGTTGTAAGAGAATAATGCCAAGAATAAACAGGGAGGGCAAAGTAGTATATCTTGAGATATCTCTATATCCCATATTTGATGAAAACAATACCTTGATCCATTTTGTGGAAATAAGTCGTGATGTTAGTGAACATATACATCAACACAGTGAGATATACAGGCAACTTGAGATGTTGTTGGAAAAAACAAAAGAGGAACTTAAAGAAAGGGAAAGGGAACTTAGACATCAAGACAAGATGGCCTCCCTGGGGAAGTTGGCTGCATCTGTTGTTCACGAGATAAACAATCCTATTTCAGGAATATTAAATTTAGTAATACTTATGAAGAGAATTATTGATGAAGGACCTGTTGAGGACAAGGAAATCAATATGTTTAGCAGAAATCTGAATTTGATGGAGTCTGAGATTAGACGAATTAGCCGTATAACATCTAATCTCCTTACCTTTTCAAAGGGAAGAAGGAGTGAATTTAGTAGAATTAATGTAAATGATGTGATTAACGATGTATTATTTTTGTGTTCAAATGTGCTTAAGATAAACAAAGTGAAAATAAAAAGGGAACTACATCCAAACCTGCCAGTGATAGTGGCAGATGGAGAACAACTAAAACAGGTATTGATAAATTTAATTTCAAATGCCATAGAGGCAATGGAAGGTCAGAAAGATAAAGAGATCTGTGTAAAGACAGAGGAAATGGGACAATTTGTAAAAATAATGTTTGGGGACAATGGACCTGGTATACCAGAAGGGGTAAGAGATAAGATATTTGAGCCTTTCTTTACCACAAAAAAGAAAGGTAAGGGAGTGGGACTTGGTCTATCTGTTGTATATGGCATTATAAAGAATCATTCTGGAACCATTGAAGTCAAAAATTTAAATGATAAAGGTACGTTATTTATCATCAAACTTCCAATTACCCAGGCAGAGGAAAAGTATGGTTAAAAAGAAAATATCTTCCAATGTTCCAAAAATTTTGATTGTAGACGACGAGATGATTTTAAGGGAATCACTTGCTGCATGGCTCATGAGGGATGGGTATGATGTTACATCAGTAGCCAGTGGAGAAGAGGCCATTGACCTGGTCACCAAAGAATCCTTTGATATAGTTTTTTTAGATATAAAATTAGAAGGAATGGACGGCATTGAAGTCTTGTCAAAGATAAAAGAAATAGACACAGAGAGCTCTGTTGTAATGATCACAGCTTATGGGTCCATTACAACAGCAGTTGAGGCAATGAAAAAAGGAGCACAGGATTATTTGTTAAAGCCCTTTGAACCAGATGAGCTTAGTATGTTGATTGAGAGGATATTACAAAATAAAGCACAAGAATTGGAAAATATCTATTTAAAAGAGACCATAAAAGAAAAGGCAAAGTTTGACAGATTGATTGGTCATTCCCCTAAAATGCAAGAAGTTTTTGAACTTATAAAAAGGATTGCGCCTATTGAATCTACGGTACTAATAACTGGAGAGACCGGCACTGGCAAGGAACTGGTCGCAAGGGCTATCCACTCCCATTCTAAGAGGTGTGATGGACCTTTTGTTGCAATTAACTGTGGGGCCATACCTGAACAACTCATGGAAAGCGAGATTTTTGGGCATGAAAAGGGGGCTTTTACAGATGCCAGGGACCAGAGAAAGGGAAAGCTTGAACTTGCAACTGGAGGAACCATATTTTTAGATGAAGTAGGAGAACTCACTTTAAAGATGCAGGTGAATTTGCTCAGGGTATTAGAAGAAAAGTTATTTTATAGGGTTGGTGGATCAAAACCTATTTCACTTGATTCAAGGGTGTTGGCTGCAACAAATAGAGATCTTAAAAAAGGGATCTCTGAAGGCTGGTTTAGAGAAGATCTCTATTATAGATTAAATGTATTTTCTATTCACCTTCCTCCTTTAAGGGAGAGAAAAGAGGATATTCCCATTTTGGCAAAACACTTTCTAATGGAATTTAGCAAAGAAACAAATAAACGTGTGGAAAAAATAAGTCGTCAGACCCTAGATTTAATGATGCTTCACAACTGGCCTGGAAATGTTAGAGAACTCAAAAATGCAATAGAGAGAGCTGTGGTTATATGCAGAGGAAAAATTATCCAACCTGAAGACCTACCCATATTCAAAAGAGTAGGTGAAGAAAGAGATCAAGATGAAAAATTGTCTTTTTCCAAAAAAACTCTTCCCCTAAAGGAATTGGAAAAAGAGTATATTTTAAATATATTAAGTAAAACAAATTGGAATATATCCCTCTCTGCCAAGCTCCTTGGTATAGATAGATCTACTTTGTATAACAAAATAAAAAAATACAATCTAAAGCGTGATTAATGGCAGATTCTTCCCCTTTTATTGGGATAAATCCTATAGAATTAAAGGAACAATGGTTCTTAGATCCCCTTGAGCACGAAATTAAAAATACCTTGGGCCTAAATGCTAAACTAATTCACCTGTTGGATAATGTGGAATTTGCATATCACGAGGGTAGGAATCAATATTATTCTACAGAAATCTTAAAAAAATTGGAAGAGTTGGTCCCAGAAAATTGTATAAGGGTCATTGCCATTACAAATAAAGATCTATTTATTCCCATATTAACCTATGTATTTGGAGAAGCCCAGCTAGATGGTAAAAGTGCAATAGTATCTCTCTACAGATTAATGCCAGAAGACCGTAGCCCAACTAATCTTATTAGATTTCAGGAAAGAATAGTAAAGGAGGTCTTGCACGAATTAGGCCATACCTTTGGACTTACCCATTGCAGGGACAAAAAGTGCATTATGCACTATTGCAGAACTATAAAAGATGTGGATAAAAAGGAAAACAGGTTTTGTTTTTTCTGTGAAACAATGATTAAGGATAAATTGAGAACTTTAAGTAAGTGATATTAATCATTGTACCTGAGAAATTTCCTTGAAAAGAAATCCCAATCTAATTGGGGTGCTTTGGTGAATATGTCTTCTATTAAATTTCCACCATCTGCAGCCAAGGCACCATAGGTCTTTTCAACCTCGCCTAAAAAAAGATCCACTTCTTGGGATAAAAAGTTTAATACCTCTTCTTCAAACATTAAATCTTTTATCTCTGTAGCAAGGCTGGTTGCCTGAACCTTAATTATCCATCCTTTTGTATATGGATTGTCTTTTTTTAACTTTCCTTCCCACACATCTGGATTTACATCTAAGACGATACCACTTACTGGAGCACATAGGTATGTCATTTTGTCTGATTTTTTTAGGAAGATATGTTTTTTCCCTTTTGTAATTTTTTTGCCTAAAACTGGTGGTTTAATTTCAGAAAATGGACCAAATAATCTTGAAACAAATTCATCCATTCCAATAATAACAGTGGAGCCATTTCCAAGTTTCATCCAGGTGTGATACTTTGAGAGATAATAGCCATGGGGGAACTTAAAGCCTTTTACTTTCATTTCACTTATTTGATCAATCTCTGCGTACACAGAATATACGTCCTCAAAGTATTGGTTAAATTCACATTTGGGACAATCATAATCATTCATACATGGCCTAAATGGAGTTTTGTTTTTAATGGAGTAGATACATGGCCTCTTGTTTGGTTCAAGGGACAAAAGGTTTTGTTTCCAATGAACAATTCGTCCTTTTCTACCTTTTGGTGGAATACCTTGTTTTTTTAAGAGTTCATTTGTATTAGCAATTTTATTTAGGGCCTTATCCAATATGCAAGTATAACAGTCAAACCCATTTTTGCACTCCACTTCTCTTATAACCCGTGCAATGGACCAAATACACAATTTTTTTGGGTTGTAATAGACAGACATCTTTCACATCTCCTGGGGAAATAATTTTATAATCTCCAGGACGACTATCTTCCTTTTGTCGCCCTGGAGATTATACAGAGTCTTCTACCTGACTTTTAAAAATGTTTTAGTTAAGTTTTCCCAACCAAGTTGTGGGAGGTTGTCATAGATATTGTTTGCAAAAAGACCTCCATCTGCTGCCAGGGGTCCTGCAACGTGTTCCACCATGTTTTCTAAAACAGAGACCTCTTGTTTTAACCAGGGCATGCTTTCCTTATCATCCATTAGTTTTTTCATGCTGACCTTTATGTCATTTGTCCTGATCAAAAACATCCATCCATCTTCGTATGGAGATCTGTTGGCAACAGTGGGATTTTCGAATAATCTGTGGTTTACCTCGCAAATAATCCCACCTGCAGGTGCTAACACTTCTGCCTCTTTGTCCTTTTTCTTAAGTCCCCAACCTGGCGCATCTGGATCCAAGACCTTACCCATTAGCGGAAGCTCGAATTTTTCCATTTCCCCTAAGAGTTTTAAGGAAAAATCATCCATACCAATCCTGATGTATCCACCGCTTTCTATCCTTGCCCACGTGTGTCCATTGTGGAAATAGTAGCCAACTGGCAGATCAAATCCCTTTATATTGTAAACTTCAGTTGCCCTGCTTGCCTCTTTTGGTGTAAGTACATCTTCTAAGTATTGGTCAAAATCACATTTGTCACAATGATAATCATATGCACATAGCCTAAATGGAATTCTTTGAGTCAAGGTATGTCTGCAAATCCTGTTGTGTGGAGGGAGTTTTCTCATTGCATCCTGCCAGCTTATTATTTTTCCTTCTTTTGCCTTTTTCATCATGGCCTTATCATAAGCACAGGTTGTACAATCATAAAAATTTGTACAGCTCTTTCTATTAACTACTCCAGCCTGCATCCATAGACATGGATTTTTAACTTTGTCTTTTTTGTCTGGTTTAACCTTCCATATTTGGCCACCTAATACCACGTCAATTCCTTCATCTGTTGTGCCTGTTAAAAAATTAACCTTTTCATAAACAGAACCATAACCTGTCCACCTGGTGTCTATGTTAGTCTTTCTACCCATGATATTCCTCCTGTTTTTTTATTTTTTAGTTGTGTTTTCTTTAATATAAGCAACTGGTGTGCCATTTAGTGAAGGTTTTAATTTTTTAATAAAAACAGTTAGTTGCTTGGACATATTCTTTATGAGTGAAAAAATGGTTTAAAATGGGTGTAGAAAAATACTACAATTTATATTGCTGAAACAGACCATTGCTTAAAAAGTTAATATATTTAAATAGGTTATTGGTATTGTGTGAGAATTCTACATATGTAGAAATTGTCCACAAATTAAAAAGAAGTTAATACAATTTGGGCAACTAATTTTTTCCCCTTAGTTTTTTCAGGGCAGTTGACAATGGGTTGTTAATTAATTAGAAGGTCAGTAACATTTTGTAAAAGATGGGTACTCGTTGTTTGAGCTGATTTTTTAATGAATTTAAGGTAGGGAAGGTTGAAATGTAGTTTTTTACTGATTTTTGGTAAAAGACTATATAAATTGATGACCAAGGTATAAGGAGAAACATATGGAAACTAAAATTAATCCATCCAACAAAAATGGATCGGTTTTGGTGGTTGGAGGGGGTATTGCGGGCATGCAGGCAGCCCTTGATTTAGCAGATTCTGGTTTTAAGGTCCATTTGGTAGAGAAGAGTACTGGTGTTGGTGGGGTTATGTCAGAGCTTGACAAGACTTTTCCCACCAATGACTGTGCAATGTGAATCATCTCTCCTAAGCTGGTCGAGTTCGGCCGCCATCCAAATATCAACATAATCACTAAAGCCAAGGTCAAAGAAATTGAGGGTTCTGTTGGGAATTTCAAAGTAAAGGTTGAAAAATCTCCCAGGTATATTGATGTTACAAAATGTACATCTTGTGGTGAATGTGCATCAGTATGTCCAGTGGAGTTGCCAGATGAATACAATCAGGGGATGAGTTTAAAGAAGGCAACATCCAAGAAGTATGCCCAGACAGTACCAAGTGCATATGCCATATTAAAGGCAGAGCAAAAACCCCCATGCAGACTCACATGTCCTGCAGGGATAAATGTTCAGGGATATGTTCAGATGGTAAAACAGGGCAAGTATAGGGAGGCCCTGGAGATTATAATGGAGCAGCTTCCACTCCCAGGGGTGCTTGGAAGGGTATGTCCTGCTGGATGTGAAAAGGCATGTAGAAGGGGAGAATTAGATGAACCTGTGGCTATTCGTGCATTAAAGAGGCTTGCAGCTGACAAGTTTGATCCAAGGGATGTGGAGATTTGGTGTGCTCCTGAAAGGGAAGAGAAGGTAGCAATAATCGGATCTGGTCCAGCAGGTCTGTCCTGTGCATATCATTTAGCCAGAAGGGGGATCAAGTCCACTATATTTGAGGCTTTGCCAAAGCCTGGTGGAATGCTTCGTGTTGGGATTCCAGAGCACAGGTTGCCCAGGGATGTACTTGATAGAGAGATTGAGGTAATTACCAATTTAGGTGTTGAAATTAAGACCAACATGAGGCTTGGCAAGGATTTTACAATAGATGATCTGTTTAACCAGGGATATAAATCAGTATTTATAGCAATAGGAGCACATAAAGGGATTGAACTTGGTATTCCTGGAGAGAAGGCAGAGGGAGTCAGGCAGGGAGTAGATTATTTAAGGGAGGTAAATTTAACAGGCAAGGTCCCCACAGGGAAGAAGGTAGCTGTAATTGGTGGTGGTAATGTTGCAATAGATGTTGCCAGGGCAGCCATAAGACTTGGCGCAGAAGAGGTTACCATAGTATATAGAAGGACAGAAAAGGAGATGCCAGCCTTACCAGAGGAGGTGCATGCTGCAAAAGAGGAGGGAGTCAAATTCCTATTTTTAGCAGCACCTCAAGAGATTTTACATGAAGATGGTAAGGTGGTTGGCTTAAGGTGTATAAAGATGGAGCTTGGAGAGCCTGATTCATCTGGTAGGAGACGCCCAATTCCAGTACCAGATAGTGAGTTTGATTTAGATGTGGATCAGGTAGTTGCTGCAATAGGGCAGAGGGTAGATACATCCTGTTTAGAGGATGTGACAGGGATTGATTTTACCAGGTGGTCAACCATAGAGACCAATTCAATATCCTATGCAACAAATAAGAAAGGTGTATTTGCAGGTGGAGATTGTCAGAGTGGTCCATGGGTAGTGATTGGAGCAGTAGCAGCAGGAAAAGAGGTGGCCATCTCCATTGAGAGGTATTTAAATGGAGAAGACCTAGAAGCAGGCAGAGAGCCTAAGAAGATAGATGAGGATTTTGAGTACAGGCCCATACCAGAAAATGAGTCAAAAAAGACAAGGGCAAAGGAAAGAGAGCTTCCAGTAGAAGAGAGAAGGGGAAATTTCAAAGAGGTTGAACTGGGTTTAACAGAAGAAGAGGGAAGAAAAGAGGCTGAGAGGTGTATTAATTGTAGTTATTGTTGTGAGTGTTTCCAGTGTGTAAAGGCCTGTGGTGCTGGAGCTGTTACCCTGGAGACACATGCTCAGACAAAGGAAGAAGAAGTCTTAGATGTTGGAGCAGTTGTATTGGCCCCTGGATTTAATCCATATGATCCAAAGGGACTTGACACCTATGGATATGGCCTATTTCCAAATGTGGTTACCTCCATGCAGTTTGAGAGGATTTTATCTGCATCTGGTCCTACTGGTGGTCATCTAGTGAGACCTTCTGATCACAAAGAGCCAAAGAAAATCGCATGGCTCCAGTGTGTGGGCTCAAGGGATATAAATAGGTGTGAGCACGGATACTGCTCATCTGTTTGTTGTATGTATGCAATAAAAGAGGCAGTAATTGCAAAAGAACACGCAGGGGCTGATCTTGATTGTTCAATTTTTTATATGGATATGAGGACTTATGGAAAAGATTTTGAAAAATACTATGAACAGGCAAAGGAAAAGCATGGTGTGAGATTTATAAGATCTAGAATCCATACCATAAACCCAGTACCTGGAAGTGACGATCTGGTTGTAAAGTATTTTGATGAATCAGGGGAGATAAAAGAAGAGCAGTTTGACATGATTGTACTATCCGTTGGCCTTGAGACTGCAAAAGATAGCATTGAACTTGCATCAGTTTTAGGTGTGGATCTAACTGAAGGTAAGTTCTGTGCAACATCTAGTTTTAAGCCTGTTTCCACCTCAAAAGATGGAATCTTTGTATGTGGAGCATTTCAAGGTCCAAAGGATATTCCCACAGCAGTTGTGGATTCATCAGCAGCAGCTGCAGCTGTTGGAGAAATTTTAAGTGACGTAAGATTTACCCAGACCACTGAAATAGAAGTCCCAGAGGAGAAGAATATAGTTGGAGAGCCTCCAAGAATAGGGGTTTTTGTGTGTAGGTGTGGTTCAAATATAGCTGGGGTAATAGATGTGCCTGCTGTTAGAGATTATGCAGCAACTTTGCCCAATGTGGTTTATGTGGAAGATAATATGTATACCTGTTCACAGGATACCCAGGACAAGATAACCGAGGTTATAAAGGAAAAGGGTCTAACCAGGGTTATTGTGGCTGCGTGTACACCTAAAACCCATGAGCCCCTTTTCCAAGAGACCTTGATGAAGGCAGGGCTTAATAAATATATGTTTGAAATGGTGAATATAAGGAACCAGGACTCCTGGGTTCACAGATATAATCCAGAGATCGCCACTGAAAAGGCCAAAGAGCTGGTGAGAATGGCAGTAAATAAGGTGGTTTACAAAGAACCTCTGAAGGAAATAGAACTGAACATAGACCAGAGGGCCTTGGTTGTTGGTGGTGGTGTTGCAGGTTTAAGTGCGGCCATTAACCTTGCAAAACAGGGATATGAGACACATATTGTTGAACGTTCAGATAAACTTGGTGGCAATGCCTTAAAATTATTTAAAACATGGACAGGAGAATTAATTCAGGAAGGGGTTTCAAACTTAATTACTGAGGCAAAGTCCTTAGATAATCTACATATTCATTTAAATAGCCAGATAGTTGCAGTTGATGGTTTTGTTGGTAATTTTAAGACCACAATAAAAAATGGATCAGGTGAACAGACCATTGATCATGGTGTAACCATAATTGCAACTGGGGCTACCGAATATCAGCCAAAAGAGTATCTCTATGGAGAAGACCATAGGATCAAGACTCATACTGAGTTAGATAAGATGTTTATGGAAGATGATCCCAAGTTAGAGGACGTGAAAACAGCAGTATTTATCCAATGTGTTGGGTCCAGGGAAAAGGATAGGCCCTATTGTTCTAGGGTATGTTGTACCCATTCAATTGAGAGTGCCCTGGAGATAAAGAGAAGAAATCCAGATGCAAAGGTATTTATCTTGTATAGGGATATCAGGACCTATGGTGAGAAGGAATATCTGTATGAAGAGGCAAGGAAGAAGGGAGTTATCTTTATAAGATACAGCCTGGATGGGAAACCTGTTGTTACCAAAGATGGGGATAAGTTAATTGTAAAAATAAAAGACCATATTACAGGTCTGCCCCTTGAGATTGATACTGATCTATTAGCCCTTGCAACAGCAATTGTTCCATACAAAGATGAAAAACTTGCACAATTCTATAAACTCCCATTAAATGAAGATGGATTTTTTGTTGAAAAGCACGCAAAACTTGGTCCATCTGAATTTGCAATGGATGGTGTATACCTTTGCGGTCTTGCCCATTATCCAAAGTCAATAGATGAATCTGTTGCCCAGGGACTTGCTGCTGCATCAAGGGCAATTACGCTTTTGGCCAAACAGAAAATCTATTCAAGTGGTGAAGTTTCTGTTGTTGATCAAAGAAAATGTGTTGGATGTGGTGTATGCGTGACAGTTTGTCCATACTCTGCCCCAAGAATAGTGGAAGAAGAAGGACCAAATCAGGGTAAGGCAGAGATCAATCCAGCCCTGTGTAAGGGTTGTGGTCTCTGTATGGCATCTTGTAGATCTGGGGCAATTTCCTTGAAAGGAATGGACAACCAGCATGTATTTGCAATGATAGAGGCTTTGGCAGTTTAACACAAAATGATATCAGGACCTACTTGGGATTTTCTCCCCTTTAGGTCCTGTAAAAATAAAAACTTTATACCCAGGAGAAACTAAGATGACGAACTTTGAACCAAAGATAGTTGCATTTTTATGTAACTGGTGTAGCTATGGAGCAGCTGATTTAGCTGGTGTTAGCAGGATGGAATATCCTGCAAATATCAGAATTATTCGAGTCCCCTGCTCTGGAAGTATGAGCCCAAAGTTCATATTGGAGGCGTTTAGGCAGGGTGTAGATGGCGTATGGGTATCTGGCTGACACCCAGGCGACTGCCACTATATTAGTGGCAATTTGTTCGCTAGACGGCGGTTCGCTGTCTTAAAGAACTTACTTGAATACATAGGGATTGAGCCAGAGAGGCTGCATTTTACATGGATATCCTCAGCAGAGGCAGGGAGGTTTCAGGAAAAGGCCAAGCAGATAGTTGAAGCAGTAAGAAGCGTTGGACCTGCTAAAGAAAAGAAGAAGCTAATTAAGGATTTAAAACCAATTGCAATAAATTTGGGATAGATGAAAGTTCAACGTTCGACGTTCAAAGTTCAAGGTTTTTTATATAATATTGAACCTGGAACCTTGGACGTCACAATGTAGGAGGCAATATGTTAGAAGAATATACCAATAAGATAAGGGAGGCGGCAAAGCGCCTTTTAAAGGACAAAAAGGTAGATTGTGTCCTTGGATATAGACAGGGTACAATCCCATTAGTTGATGCCCCATACTTTGCATATACAGAAGAAGATTGTGACAACCTCATCTGGTCAAGTTTTTGTACAAAGAACCTGGCTAATTTTTTGATAAAGAGGCAGGACAAGGTAGCAGTTGTGGCCCAGGGGTGTGTTAGTAGGTCCATAGTTGGTCTTATAAATGAAAACCAGGTAAAGAGGGAAAATGTCTATATCCTTGGGATCTGGTCTCCTGGGATGGTGGATAGATGGAAGGTTATTGAAAAGATCGGTGGAAAAGAGATCTATGAGGCAAAGGAAGAAGGGGACAAGATAATTGTCAGTGGTGATGGATTTGAAGAGGTGATAAACAAAAAAGAGGTCTTAAGACAAAACTGCCTCACCTGTGTGCATAGAAATGCAGTGCTTTTTGATGAATTTATAGGGGAGAAAGGTGAGGATATAGGGGGCGGAGATATAGACAATGTTGCAGCACCATGGGAGAATCTGTCCATTGATGAGAGATGGGAGAAATTCAGAGAGACATTTAAGGATTGCATCAGGTGTTATGCATGCAGGAATGTGTGTCCACTTTGTTATTGTAGTGAGTGTTTTGTGGATGAATCAAGGCCCCAGTGGTGTGGAAAGACCCAGGATGAGGCAGATGTATATACTTTTCATATCCTGCGGGCATTCCACTGTGCTGGAAGGTGTGTTGACTGTGGTGCGTGTGAATCTGCCTGTCCAATGGGGATCAAGATGAGGGTACTAACTTCTAAAATAGAAAAAGATATAAGGCAGATGTATGACTATCAACCAGGAATGGAGATAGGCGCAACTCCACCACTTAGTGTTTATAGGCCCAATGATCCAGAAGAATTTATAACCCCATAAAAAGGAAATTAGCTATGGGATATAAATATTTGGCAAAAGAAGATATAAAAGAGCTCTTTGACAAGGTATCTAAGTTGGGGGATGTGTTTGCCCCGACCAAAAAGGGTGTTGATGTAGCCTGGTCTAAAGTTGAAGATGTATCTAAGGTCCTGTTTGATTTTAAAAATACTTCCCTTTCCCCAAAGGGGCTGTTTTTCCCCCAAACAGAGTGCATGTTTGAGTTTAAAAACAACCAGAGGGCGGAAGATGGACTGATTTTACAGGAAATACCACCTTTAGAGAAAAATAGAGTGGTTTTCAATATTCGTCCATGTGATGCCAGGGCATTTTCCATATTGGATAAGGTATTTATGAGGGATGAAGATTCATTGGATGTATACTGGAAGGACAAAAGGGATAAGACTACCTTAATTGGCCTTGCATGCTTAAGTCCCTGTTCTACTTGTTTTTGTACCCAGGTGGGTTCGTCTCCATTTGGAGAAGATGGTCTTGATGTACTTATGATAGATCTAGGTGATAAACTCCTTTTAAAGCCCCTAACAGATAAGGGTAAAGAAATTGTTGGGGATTTTAAGGATGCATCTTCTGAGGATATAAAAAAAGTAGATGAGCTAAAACAAGATGCAGAGAATAAGATAACTACCAGACTATCTATGGATAACATCTTATCCAGGGAGATTTTAGAGGTATATGAAAATCCCTATTGGGATAGGGTACATGAGAGTTGCATAAATTGTGGAGCATGTACTTTTTATTGCCCAACCTGTCACTGTTTTGATATCCAGGATGAGACCAAGGGAGAATATGGAAGGAGGGTAAGGAACTGGGATACATGCATGAGCTGGTTATTTACCCAACATGCATCAGGTCATAATCCAAGGGGAACAAAAAAACACAGGGTAAGGCAGAGATTTATGCACAAATTCAAATATATGCCAATTAAGCTAGATGGTGACATTGGCTGTGTTGGATGTGGTAGGTGCATTCAGGTATGTCCTGTCAATATAGATGTCAGGGATGTAGTAAATAATATGAACAAATAAAAACAAAAAGTGAGATGGCTATGAAGAATCCATATAAACCATATCCAGTAAGGATAAAGAGAGTAGAGATAGCCACAGAAGACAAGAGTCTTCGGACCTTTGAATTTGAGTTTATAAACAAAGAAGATGCAAAGAAGTTTAATTACATGCCAGGTCAATTTGCAGAACTTTCAATACCTGGCTATGGGGAATCCCCAATAGGTATTGCATCTTCTCCAACAGAAGGAGAAAATCTCCTTTTTACAGTATTTAGAATAGGTAAGGTAACCACCAAGCTCCATTCCATGAAAGAAGGTGATGTAATGGGAGTAAGGGGTCCACTGGGTCATCCTTATCCTTTAAAAGAGCTAGAAGGTAAAAACATAGTGATAATAGCAGGTGGATATGCAGTAACCACCCTTCGCTCCACCATGGTATGGCTCCTTCATTCAGACAATCGCCCAAAATATGGAAAAATTACCTTTATCTATGGAGCAAGGACACCAGGACTCCTTCTATATCACGATCAATGGAGAGAGTGGCAAAAAAGAGATGATGTTGACTGCCATATCACAATAGACAGAGAGGTAGAAGGGTGGGATGGCCTTGTTGGCTTTGTTCCCACAATAACAGAACAGGTAGCACCAAATCCAGATAACTCAGTGGCAATAATCTGCGGACCACCTGTGATGATAAAATTCACCCAACCAGTACTAGACAAACTGGGCTGGAAAGGGGAACAGATAATAATGAGCCTGGAAAACCGCATGAAGTGCGGAATAGGTATCTGCGGAAGGTGTAATGTGGGTCCATATTACGTATGTAAGGACGGACCTGTGTTTACCAAAGCCCAGCTTGACAACCTGCCTAAGGAATATTAGTTTTTCCCTTCTTTTCTATTGAAAAATAGGGCTGGTTCAGTGGGAGCAGAGGGTTTACACTGAACCAGCCCTATCCAAACTCTTCTAGGTTTCTATATATGACAAAAAGAAATAAAAGGTTCCCTCCCTTAGTTGCCCTGGTAAATAGGACAATTAAAGATTTGGACTCAGCAACCTATTTTAAATTCCTTAAATTCCCATCCCCATTGGAGAGGTTGTATCAAGAAGAGAGGTTTAAACAGAGGGAGAAAGAATTTGTTGTTATGGGAATATTGGGGATTATACTCTACAATCTATTTATCTTTGCAGATTATATAATGCTTCCTGATGTATGGGAAAAATCACTTTTTATAAGACTTGGAGTTGTAACTCCACTTATGATATTGGGTATAGTTTCTCAAAGGATATCTTTTTTAAGAAAAAGGATTGACTTTTTACTTTCCATCTTAATTATTCTAGTATCAGCGTCAATTATTTTTATGCTTTTTTTAAGTCATCATAAAAATGTCCTTCATTACTATTCTGGTATAGTTCTTGTAGTTATATGTGGAAATATAGTATTTAGATTCAATTTTAAATGTGCTCTATTCTCTTCATTTAGTGTGTGTCTATTATATGGATTATCATCTCCATTTATTATGAAGGGACATGGGGATATAATTTTTAATAGTAATTTGGTTTTAATTTCAGGTGCCATAATGAGTCTTTTTGGTAGTTATTATTTAGAAAAAGAGGATAGAATAAAGTTTCTTTTGAACCAAAAACTAATGAGTGAAAGACATGAACTTAAGGAAATAAATATTTTGCTTGAGAAAAAAGTCAAAAGAGATCCCCTTACAACCCTTTATAACAGAGATTTTTTTTACTATACCTTTGAAAAAGAGTGGAGAAATGGGCAGAGATATAAATATCCAATAGGGATTGTCTTTTTAGACATAGATGATTTTAAGGCATACAATGATAATTATGGACATCAGGCTGGGGATCATGTGCTCAAGATGGTAGCCAAGGCCCTTGCAAAAAATGCCAATAGATTTCACGAGATAGCTGCCAGGTATGGTGGAGAAGAATTTGTTTTGCTTCTTCCCCATGTATCCTTAGAGGAATGTTTAAAGCTGGCTGAAAAGGTGAGGAGAGAAGTTAGGGAACTTGGGATAGAACACGGTTTTTCAACCCACGGGGTTGTAACCGTATCAATAGGAGTATGCAGTGTTATTCCAAGGACAAATCTTAAAAAAGAAGATCTTTTATTGGCTGCTGATCAGGCAATGTATAATTCTAAGAAAATGGGCAAAGATAGAGTGACTCCCTGTAAGATGAAATAGACTAGACTAATATTCTAATATCCTTTTTATCTCAAGTAACTGGTCTTTAATCTCCTTAACAAATAAATTCCACCTTTCCTGTTCCTTGAGTTTCTTCCTTGCACCTTCTATTGTCATCCCCTGGTCATATAAAAGGCGTTTTATCTTAAGTATTATTTTTACTGTTTCCCGTGGATATAATCTCTGACCGCCCTTTGTCCTTATGGTTTTTATCTGAGTAAATTCCCCTTCCCAAAACCTGAGTACATATGGTTCAACACCAACAACCCTGGCCACCTCACCTATTTTGTAGTATCTGCGGCCCAACCTTTCCATTTTTTTAAGGGAATCTTACAGGTAATTTATCCAAAATATATTTACCCAGATGTCCATGTACCTTATCTACTTCTCTGTCTGTTAAAGTCTTTTCTGGATGCCTGTATGTCATCCTTAGGGTTATTCTTTTTTCAATTTTATCTTTAGGCGTATATAAATCTATTAAATTGATCCCTTCCAATAATGCGGACCACTGCTGAGCCCTACTTAATTTGCCTTCTTCTAAGGTGTTTATTATTTTTTCATATGATAGGTCCTGTGGACACACTATGGTCATGTCCCTGTAAACTGGAGGATATTTAGACCAATTTTTAAATTGGACCTTCCTTGATTTTACAATATCAAAAATTTCATCTAAAAACAGCTCTGCCAGGAACACATCGTTTTTTACGTGGTATTCTTTTTTTAATTTTTTGTGCAACAAACCAATAAATCCAACTTCTATTTCGTTTAAATATATTTCAGCTTGAACATCTAGAAAGGGATATTTATTGGTCTGTTTAAATTGTAATTGAGATTTAAGACCCAGTGTTGAAAAGAGGTGTTCAACAAGCCCTTTTATATCAAAAAAATCAATATGTTTGATTTCACTGGACCAATGTCCTGGCTCTCTTTTTCCATGCAGGGCTATGGCAAGTCTATTTTTTTCTAATACACCGGTTTCAGAATTTTCATCTTTTATAAAGACCTTTGCAACTTCAAAGAAGTGTAAGTCCTTATTTAGTCTGTCCAAATTAGTCCTAATTGCCTTAAGTGGACCTGTTATTAGATATGTCCTCATGGTATCCTGGTCTTTGGATAGGGGATTTGCAACAAAAACCATTGTGTCTTCAGCCTCTCCAAGGGAGAGTAATTCATCTCTGTCAACAAAACTGTATGTAATGCATTCTTGGAGTCCTGTCCCCCTGGCCCACTCTTTTATCTTGGATAGAAAGCTGTAGTCTGCCCCATGGTATACTTTTATTTTTTCAAATGATTTGGATATCCTGGGCAAGGTTGCAGGGACCTTTTCCAGTCCATAAATCCTCCCCACCTCTTCCACAAGGTCGATCTCTCTTTCTAGATCCAATCTATAACTTGGTGGAATCACATCAAATTTTTCATTGTCTATTGGGGTCAGTTCACATCCAAGTTTACGTAAAACATCTGTACAAAAATCTGTTTTTGCATCTATGGAAAGGAGGGAAATAGCCCTTTTGGGTCTAAACAATATATGGGAGTTTGTAAATTTTTTGGGCTCATTTTTTACAATCCCCTTTAAAATTGAGCCTCCCCCAAATCTGGCTATTAAATAAGCTGCCCTATCAATTGCCCTTTGTACTCCAAGTTGATCAACTCCCCTTTCAAACCTGTAAGCTGCTTCAGATGAAATGGACAGTCTCCTTGCTGTTTTCCTGATCCTTGAGGGCTTAAACACAGCGCATTCAAGTAGCACATTTTGGGTATTATTGTTGATTTCGGAGTCAAATCCTCCCATAATCCCTGCCAGAGCAACGGGATTTTCAGCGTCCCAGATAAGTAGGTCATCTGTATTAATTTCACGCTCCTGTGCATCTAGTGTCTTGAATTTAATTTTGCCCTCTGGTCTGCCAACTCTAATTTTATTTCCCTTTAGCAAGTCCTTGTCAAAGGCATGTAAGGGATGCCCAAATTCCAAAAGTACATAGTTTGTGACATCCACAATGTTGTTGATTGGTCTAAATCCCATGGCAATTAGTCTGTGTCTCATCCATGCAGGAGCTGGTTTTATCTTTACTCCCTCGATTATCCTTGCTGCGTATAAGGGGCAATCTTCAGGGTCTTGAATCTCTATATCCACATGTGGTTGCCTATCTATCTCTACATTTTTAATTTCAATTTTAGGTAAATTTAAGGGTAGTCCAAAATATGCAGAAACTTCCCTGGCTATTCCAAGGACACTTAAACAGTCCCCTCTATTTGGAGTAATGCCAATGTCAAATACAGTTGTATCTAAATCCAGAGCATCTATTAATTTTGTCCCTGGTTCATACACAGACTCTAGGACCATAATACCTGAGTGGTCATCAGAGAGTCCAAGTTCCCTCTCTGAACAGATCATACCAAGGGATACCTCACCCCTTAGCCTGGCCTTTTTTATCTTAAGGCCTCCTGGAAGTTGAGCTCCCACAGGGGCAAATGCTACATATTGACCTTTGTCTATGTTTGGCGCCCCACATACAACAGGAAGGAGTTGCCCTTTACCTATGTCAACTTTGCACAGTTTGAGTTTATCTGCATTTGGGTGCTTTTCACATTCTACGACATATCCCACAACTATATCTTTGATTTCTTCAAAGGGATTTAAGACCTCTTCAACTTCCAGCCCTATCATTGTAAGTACATGGGCAAGTTTGTCCACATCTCCATTATATGGGGTAAATTCCTTTAACCATTTGACACTGAGATACATAACCTATCCTTTATACGATGATTTAGAAAATTTTTATATAAAAGGGATACTTAAATGCCCCTTGTTTAAACAAGGTCCTTTACTTTCCCCCTGAAAACCGCCTTTAACATTTTCAATTAACAACAAAAAACTTTCTATATGTACTGGTTACTTTTTATATTGTCAAAAATAGTCAAAACATGTGTTCAGGCAGGAAAGTCTACGAATTGGTCAAGGAACCTTATGTCATTTTCAAAGAATATTCTCAGGTCATTGATCCCATACTTTAGCATGGCTACCCTTTCCACTCCTAGCCCAAAGGCAAATCCAGAATATTTTTCTGGGTCATAAGAAACAGCCTCAAATACCTTGGGATCTATTAGCCCGCATCCAAGTATCTCCACCCAACCAGTCTGCTTGCATACACGGCAGGGATTACCATCAACAAAACCTGTGCCATTGCAAATCACACAACTTATGTCTACTTCTGCACTGGGCTCAGTAAATGGAAAAAAGCTGGGCCTGAATCTCACCCTTGTATCCTTGGAAAAGATATTTTGTACAAAATAAGTCAATGTTCCCCTAAGGTCTCCCATATTTACATCCTTATCAACTAAAAAACCCTCTATTTGATGGAACATGGGAGAGTGGGTAAGATCTGAATCCCTTCTATATACCTTACCAGGTGCAATAGCTGCAACTGGTGGTTTGGCCTTTAACATTGTCCTTATTTGAAGGGGTGATGTATGGGTCCTCAGGAGTATGTTGTCTGTTATGTAAAGGGTATCCTGCATATCCCTGGCAGGGTGATCCTTGGGGATATTTAGGGCCTCGAAATTGTAAAAATCTGTCTCAATCTCAGGACCGGTTACAATCTCAAAACCAAGGGATCTAAAAACTGAACAAATTTCTTGAATAGTTATTGTAATAGGATGCAGGGAACCTAAAAATTTATTTCTCCCTGGCAGGGTAATATCCACAAGTCCCTTATCTGATCCTTGGTCTTCTATTTTTTTTAGCTTTTCATCTATAGCATGTGTGATGAAAACTTTTATTTCATTTGCAACTTTTCCTGCCTGGGGTTTGTCTTTGTTTGGTAGATGGGGGAGCTGTTTCATTACCCTGGCGAGCTCCCCTTTTCTTCCAAGGAATTTTACACGGATCTCTTCCACCTCATTGGAGGAGGATACCCTGGATATTTCCTCTGAAAAGCTATTTTTTATTTTTTCTAATTCGTCCAAAAACCCTTTTAAGTCTCTGGCCAATTTTCTACACCTTTGTTTTTGCTATTTCTGCTAGTTTTGAAAATCCCTCTCTGTCATTAATAGCCATGTCTGCCAATACCTTTCTGTTTAAAAGGATATTGTTTTCTTTTAGGCCATACATGAATTTACTATAAGAGAGTCCATGTTCTCTAGCTGCAGCATTAATTCTCATAATCCACAGCCTTCTAAAATCCCTTTTTTTCTTTTTTCTGTGGGCATATGAATTACTCAGGGCCTTTATAACAGCATTTTTTGCAACCCTGTAAACCTTACTTCTGGCACCCCTAAAGCCTCTAGCCATTTTTAGGAGTTTTTTGTGTCGTCTCCTTGTAACAAAACCACCCTTTACTCTCATTTATTTAAACCTCCAAAATATTATGTCAAAATCTCAAGAAATTATAATCCAAGTACCCTTTTTACACCCTTTAAATTAGCTGAATCAACCAGTGCTGGCTTTCTTAAGTTTCTTTTTCTCTTGGGACTCTTTTTGGTCAAAATATGGCTGTGATATGCTTTTCTTCTCTTTATCTTACCAGTTCCCGTTACTTTAAATCTCTTTGCAGCACCCCTATGTGTCTTTAATTTTGGCATACTACCTCCAGATATATTTTTTTATAATTTTAACTCTATTTTTTGGGACCTTTTGTGGCCTTTGGGGCAAATATAACAAACATATTTTTTCCCTCAAACTTTGGACCTTGTTCAATCTTTGCTATATCTTCAAGCTCTTTAATGATATAGTTCAACATTTCTTCACCTTGGTGTTTGTGGATTACTTCTCTGCCCCTAAAAAATATAGTGACCTTACATCTATCACCCTTGCTCAAAAATCGTTTGATGTGATTCATTTTGGTGTTTAAGTCATGCTCGTCAGTCTTAGGCCTTAGCTTTACTTCCTTTAGTTGAACCTGAACCTGTTTCTTTTTTGCCTCTTGCAGTTTTTTCTGCTGTTGGTAAACATATTTGCCATAATCCATTATCTTACATACTGGTGGATCTGCCTGAGGGGCTACTTCTACCAGATCCAATCCCTGGTCATAGGCTATATTTAAGGCCTCTTTGGTATCCATTATACCAAGCTGTTTTCCTGAGGCATCCACCACCCGCACCTTAGGTGCCCTAATTTGTTCGTTGCGTCTTGCTTTAACAGGCGAAGCTATAGCTCATCCCTCCCCTTTTAAAAGGTTCTATACAATCTTGTTTGATTAACTCTACCACTTCTTCTATTTTTTTTGGCCCGAGGGTCTTATTCCCCCTAATCCTTACGTTTATAGTTTCTTCCTCTACTTCTCTGTTTCCAATAACCAATATGTAGGGAATTTTTTCAACCTGGGATTCACGAATTTTTAGATTTAATTTTTCATTCCTGAAGTCTGTTTCAACTCGAATACCTGCATCTCTTAACTTATTATACACTTTTTCACAATAGTTAAGTTGTTCATCAGTTATATTTAATATCCTCGCTTGAACAGGGGCCAGCCAGGTGGGAAAGGCTCCTGCATAGTGCTCAATTAATACCCCCAAAAATCTCTCAATTGCCCCTAAAATTACCCTATGGAGCATAACAGGCCTGTGTTTTTTCCCGTCTTCTCCAATATATGTGAGATCAAAACGGGCTGGGAGGGTAAAGTCACACTGGATTGTAGCGCACTGCCATTTCCTGTTTAAGGCATCTTTTAATTTAATATCTATTTTGGGGCCGTAAAATGCACCTTCCCCAGGACATATGCCATATTCCATTCCAATATATTCCAGGGCCTGTTTTAATGCATTTGTTGCCCTGTCCCAGTCTTGGTCTGAACCAATTGATTTCTCTGGCCTGGTGGATATCTCCACTTCATATTCAAAGCCAAAAAGGGTCATAACATCTTGTACAAACTGCAAGATATTGACAATTTCATCTAAAAGCTGATCTGGCCTGCAGATTATGTGTGCGTCATCCTGGGTAAACTCCCTTACCCTGAGAAGTCCATGGAGTACACCTGATTTTTCGTGTCTGTTTACCTTTCCAAGTTCGAAGTACCTAATAGGTAAGTCCCTATAGCTCCTTATTTTTGATTTATAAATGAGCATGTGAGCCAAGCAGTTCATGGGCTTTAATCCATATTCCTGTTCATCAATTTTAGTGAAATACATATTTTCACGGTAATTATCGTAATGCCCAGATTTTTCCCACAGGTTTTTTCTAAGTAGTTGTGGACCTCTCACCAATTGATATCCACGCTTTAGATGTTCTTTTACCTCAAAATCTTCTAAAATAGTCCTCACCAGGGCACCTTTTGGATGAAAAATAGGCATGCCTGGACCCACTTCATCGTTAAAACTAAATAGATCCAACTGGACACCTAATTTTCTGTGGTCCCTTTTTTTTGCCTCTTCCAACATATTCAAGTATTTTTTCAGTTCTTTTTTGCTTGGCCATGATGTACCGTATATTCTCTGGAGCATCTTGTTGTTTTCATCGCCTCTCCAGTAGGCCCCTGCTATGGATAGGAGTTTAAATGCCTTTATATATGATGTGGATGGTACGTGTGGCCCTCTACACAGATCAATAAAATCATCTTGTATATAAACTGAGACCGTATGGTCTTCTATTTCTTCTAATAGCTCCAATTTATATGTCTCATTTTTCTCAAGAAAGAGTTTTTTTGCCTCTTCTTTGTTAAGGATTTTCCTTTCAATCTTTATGTCTTGTTCAGCCAGCTTTTTCATCTCTTGTTCAATTTTTTCTATATCCTCAGGGGTGAAGGGGGATTCCACATCAAAATCATAGTAAAAACCATCTTCAATTGCAGGTCCAATTGCAACTTTCACATGGGGAAATAACCTTTTTACAGCCTGAGCCATTAGGTGGGCCGTTGAATGCCTGAGTATTTCTAAACCTTCTTTTGAGTTAATTGAAATAGGCTCTAATTTTGCACCTTCTGTATCTATTTTGCAATATAAATCAGTGGCTATGCCATTTACCTTGCAAGCTATAATATCTTTGAGTTTTCCCTTGGATAGATATTTTTTAAGTGCGTCAATAATGATGGTTCCTTTGTCCACTTCCACACTCTTGTCATTTACAAAAATTTGCAATTTTTTTACCTCCCTAAAAATCTAAATAGGGAGGCTTTGTTTGAGCCTCCCTATTTAAAAATAGGCGCGAGGAGATTTGAACTCCTGACCCCTTGCGCGTCAAGCAAGTGCTCTCCCCCTGAGCTACGCGCCTATTAGTTGTGCTACTTAAACACTAAAATTCCCATGTGTCAAGGGTAATTTAACTTAGGGTTAGTGGTATACCTGTGGTTTTTTTGTGCCCAATATATGTTTTGTTCTAATAAAATCTTTTCGTTATTATTGACACATAGTTTAAATGCAGATATTTATTATGCAAAAAGGATGATTAAGAGAACGGGGTCATGGGTTTAAGTAAAGAAAAATTTACCGAGTTTGAATTTTTAGCAGAAAGTTTGCCAATTGCCATCTACCTCTTGGGAAGAGATGGATATTTTAAATATGTGAATAAAAAAATGTGTGAGATATCTGGATACAGTAGAGACGAGCTTCTAAAGATCAAGTTCACTGAACTAATCCACCAGGATTTTAAGGAATTTATGGTTAAGCAGGTGTCCAAGAGATTTAGGGACAATGGAGCCCTTCCAAAATATGAGTTCAAAGGAAAAGGTAAAGGAGGAGTAGAAAAATATCTAGAAGGTCATTTTTCTATTGTGGAAATTGGGGAGGATCAGTACATCTTGGGTCAACTATTGGATATTGATGATAGAAAGAAAATGGAGTTAGAGCTAAGACGAAGAGAAGAGTCTTTGCGCCGGGTTCTAAATACCTCAAACATTGGATACTTTGAAGTAGATTTGGCAGGAAATTTTGTATATGTAAATGAGGCGATAGCAAAGACCCTTGGATATCCAAAAGAAGAGCTTATAGGAATGAACAACAGGGAATATGCAGAACCTAAGTATGCTAAAAAGGTATTCCATGTCTTTAATAAGGTATATAGAGAAGAAAAACCAGTTACATTTTTTAACTGGAAGATTACCACTCAAAAGGGAAAAGAGATCTTTGTTGAGACCTCAGTAGATCTAATATATAGCGAAAAAGGGGAAAAAGTTGGTTTTAGGGGTATAGTCAGAGATATAACCGAGGAGCTACGGGCAAAGAGGGAGTTAGAGGAGAGGGAAAGGTATTACAGGACCATTTTTGAGGGGTCAACCTCTCCCATGATCATCATTGACGGGTATAAAATAGTAAATGCCAACCAGGCCTTTGAGACACTCTCAGGTTATAATAAGGATGAAATTATAGGAAAAATTGAATGGACTAAATTTATTGACAAAGAAGATCTTCCCAGGATGCTGGAATATTACAGGAAGAGAAAGATTGATCCTTTAAGTGTGCCTTCTGAATATGAGTTTACTTTTATAGACAGAAGAAAAAATAAAAAGGAGGTCTTACTAATTGTAAGTCCCTTACCAAATGGTCGTTTTTTGGCATCACTTATGGATATTACTGAAAGAAAGCAGTTGGAGGAAAAGCTAAAATTTATAAGCTTTCACGACCCATTGACAGGGCTATACAATCGCTATTATTTTGAGGAAGAGTTTAGCAGACTTGAAAATTGTCGTTGTCTGCCAGTTGCCCTAATTATTGCTGACCTAGATGGACTAAAATATGTAAATGACACCCTTGGACATAAAATGGGAGATGAATATATCAAGGTCTGTGGCACTATCTTAAAGTCCAGTGTGAGGAAATCAGATGTGGTGGCACGTATTGGGGGAGATGAATTTGGGATAATACTACCTAAAAGCAATGATATAGCGGCAAGGAAAGTGATATCAAGGATAAACGACAAAATTTGTAAATTTAATTTAGACGAGAAGAAGGTATTTGAGGCCAGTATGTCCATAGGTTTTGCTGTGAGTAGTTCAAAGGAATTGGATAGGGATAAGCTTTTTAGGGAAGCGGATAATGCAATGTATGCAGATAAACAGAGGAGAAAAAAATTAAGGGAGCATATATGCATGAGGTAAGATTGGGATTTAAGATAAAAGACTATCTCACAGGAGAAGAGATAGATGCAACCACCTATGAAGACTTGAGACAGGATATTGCAAAAATTATTGTTAAAGATAAGGGGTATCCCAGGGCCAATATTAAATCAAAAGTACAGATAGAGTTTGATGTGGATAAAAAAAGATTTGTTAGAAGTATAGATTTTACCGTATGTTTAGAAGATAGACCAGTTGCTGTAATTATATTTTGTGCAGGTGAGATAGAGACATATGTAAGGGAGGCTGTTTCCCTTGCAAGGCTCATTAAGGGAGGTCCAGCCAGACTGTCCATTGTAACAGATACCCAAAAATTTATTGTCTCAAGCACAAAGGATGGAGAAATTTTATTAAAGGGACCATTTGATAAATTCCCCACCTGGGAAAACTTCCTTGATTTATTGGACAAATCCCCTGAATTTACTCTGGATGTAACTCGCCTTGAAAAGGAAAAACGCATCCTCTACGCCCTATCTCAAATAAGCTGTGAATGCAGAGATTCCTGCAATCTTTAGCATTTATTCCTTTTTGACATTTTGTGTTGGATAGATTATCAACTTTTCATTTTAGGGGTTATAAAACCTTTTCGGTGAGTTAACCTTTAGCCCATAAGTGAAGTTTTTGTTTCACCTTTTAGAATGGGCTTTACCCAAGAGACTGTAATGTTAATTCCATTTAGTCTCACAATATCTCCTTTGTGGGGTAGGTGTGATTTTTTATGAATTTGGTTTATACGCAATATTATTTGTTCCTATTGATAACCCTAACATATTATTAAGGATTGAAAAGTAGATACCATGATAAAAAAGATTAAAGGTTTTGCAGACCTATATCCACCAGAGGTAGAAAAATACTCTTTAATGGAAAAGGTGGCCAGGGAAGTGTTTTTTCTCTATGGTTTTTCAGAGATGAGGACCCCCATAGTGGAAAAAACTGAGCTCTTTGCACGCTCCATTGGGGATGAGACAGATGTGGTTCAAAAGGAGATGTTTTCTTTTCTGGACAAAAAAGGAAGGAGTCTCTCCTTGAGGCCTGAGGCAACAGCCGGGGTCGTTAGGGCGTATATTGAAAACAAGATATACTCAAAAGAGGCCATGTCCAAGTTTTTTACAATTGGTCCCATGTTTCGCTATGAAAGGCCTCAAAAGGGGAGACAGAGACAATTTCACCAGATAAATGTAGAGGTGTTTGGAAGTAGGTCTCCTTACATAGATGCAGAACTCATTATAATGCTAATGGATTTTTTTAATAGACTAAAAATTAGGTCCATATCCCTTGAGGTAAATTCCCTTGGATGTTGTGGGTGTAGGAAATCATATTTAGATAACTTAAGAGAATTTTTGTCAAAAATAGATGAAGATCTACTTTGTGAAGATTGTAAGGTCAGGAGAGAGAAAAATCCTTTAAGGGTCCTGGACTGCAAGGTTCAATCATGTAAAAATATGTATAGAAAAGCACCTAAGATCCTTGATTTTTTGTGCGCTGATTGTGAGATTCATTTTAAAAAGGTGCTGGATCTCCTTGAAATTGAAGGTATAGATGTCAATATAAACAAAAACCTTGTGAGAGGGCTTGACTATTATCAACGGACCACATTTGAGGTAGTTGCCTCTGGAATTGGTGCCCAATCTGCAATAGCTGGGGGTGGGAGATATGATGGTCTTATAAAGCAGCTTGGTGGTCCTGATTTGCCAGGTATTGGATTTGCGTGTGGAATGGAGAGAATTGCCCAGTTAATGGAGGTGCAAGAAGAAAAATGTAGGTATTTTTACATTGCAACTATTGACAAGAATGCATTGGATTTTGCTTATAAAATTTCTTCTATAATTAGAAATAGAGGATTTAAGTGTATCTGTTCATATGATGTTAAGAGTGTAAAGGCCCATCTTAGGGGGGCAAATAAAATAGGTGCGAGATATTGTGTTCTTATAGGAGAAGACGAGTTAAACAACGGAGTTGTTACCCTGAAGGATTTAACCAGTGGCGAACAAAAACAGTTGGCTCTGGAGGGATTAGAAAAAATTTCTTTTTAGCCATTTTTATTAACTCTGCCTATTTCTTTAGCTCCGATTATTGATTGGGTTATGGATAAAGTGATTAGTGAAGGGCATCTAAAACGTTGAACATTGAACTTTGAACCTAAAACGTTGAACCTTGAACAACTAAAATTAAGGAGTATTTCATGGAGCAGGATATAAAAAGGATTGAAACTGAAGAAGAAATTGCCCTTGCTGAAAAGAGGGCTAGGGAAATCTTGGCCTCATTAGGAGGTTGGAAAAGGACCCATTCATGTGGAGAGTTAACAAGTGCAAATTTAGATGAAGAAGTGTGTTTAATGGGCTGGGTTCAATATAGAAGGGACCATGGGGGACTTATATTTATAGATTTAAGGGATAGAGAAGGTCTAACTCAGGTGGTCTTCTCACCTGAATACAACAAAAAGGCCCATGCTGAGGCCCATGTGTTGAGGTCTGAATATGTTTTGGCAATTAAAGGAAAGGTGAGGAAAAGGCCTGAGGGCATGGAGAATTTAAAGCTCACCACTGGTGAAATCGAGGTGGTTGTACTTGATTGGAAACTCTTAAATATTTCTAAGACGCCACCTTTTTTAATAGAAGACAGGATTGATGTTTCAGAAAACTTGAGACTCAAATATAGATATTTGGATATTAGGAGAAATAAATTAAAGGAAAACATAATCTTCAGGCACAAGGCCGCTTCTTGCATAAGAAACTTCCTGAACTCAAATAGTTTTTTAGAAATAGAGACTCCTTTTTTGACCAAATCCACTCCAGAAGGGGCCCGTGATTTTTTGGTACCCAGCAGACTGCACCATGGAAAATTCTTTGCCCTGCCCCAGAGTCCACAGCTATTTAAACAGCTACTTATGGTTGGAGGTCTTGATAGATATTATCAAATAGTCAAGTGTTTCAGGGATGAAGACCTAAGGGCAGATAGACAACCAGAGTTCACTCAGATAGATATGGAAATGAGCTTTGTGGAAGAAGAAGATGTAATGGATATATCTGAGAAAATGATTTACACCCTTGTTAAAGATACATTGGGTGTGGATCTCTCTCTACCCTTCCCAAGAATGAGCTATGACAGGGCAATTGAAAGGTATGGACTTGATAAACCAGATACCAGGTTTGAACTGTTTTTAGAAGATATTACAGAAATAGTTAAGGGATCCAATTTCAGGCTGTTTGCAAAGGCACCCCTTGTAAAGGCATTAAAGGTACCAGGTGGTGCGTCTCTTTCAAGAAAAGAAATAGATGATTATACTGAATATGTGAAAAATTTTGGTGCCCAGGGACTTGCATGGATAAAGATCAAGGAAAATGAGTGGCAGTCACCAATTGTGAAGTTTATGAGTGAGGAGGAGAAAGAGAAGATAGCAGAAAAATTGGGACTTAAAGTGGGGGATATAGTATTTTTCCAGGCTGCCTCACCTGAGGTTGTAAATGATGCCCTTGGAAATTTGAGGGTAAAACTTGCCCAGAGATTTGACTTGATTGATTCAGATAAAATGAATTTTGTTTGGATTGTGGATTTTCCACTATTTCAGTACAATAGTGATGAAAAAAGGTGGGAGGCCTGTCATCATCCCTTTACATCTCCTAAAGATGAGGATGCAGACAAGATACTAACAGATCCCAAAAATGCAAAGGCAAGGGCCTATGATCTTGTGTTTAATGGAAATGAAATTGGTGGAGGTTCAATACGTATACATTCATATGAGATGCAGATGAAGATGTTTGAGGCCCTTTCAATCAGTGTGGAAGAAGCAGAGGAAAAATTTGGATTTTTGTTAAATGCACTAAAGTATGGTGCTCCACCCCACGGTGGCATAGCCTTTGGATTTGATAGATTAATCATGCTACTTTTAAATAAATCAAGCATCAGAGAAGTTATTCCATTTCCAAAGACACAAAAGGGAGCATGTTTACTAACCGATGCACCTTCAAGTGTTGACAAAAAACAACTTCGTGAAGTTGGCATAAAGGTTAGGGAAACCAAATAGGATCTAATAATTTAAGAGGTATTGTATGGGGATTAGAAAAATTGTTTGTTATCCAGACCCAGGACTAAGGGTAAAGACAGAAGAGATAACCACCATTGACAAGGAGATAAAGGACCTTGCAGAGGATATGTTGGATACCATGTATGAAAACAAGGGAATTGGGCTTGCTGCCCCTCAAATAGGGGTCTGTAAGAAGATTGTTACCATAGACCTATCTGGTTCAGATAAGCGGGAAAATCCAATGGTATTAATCAATCCTGAGATCTATGAGAAAGAGGGTGATATAGAAGGTGAGGAGGGTTGCCTTAGCTTTCCTGGATTTAGGTGCAATATTAAACGGGCAGAAAAAATAAAGGTAAGATTTTTGGACTTAGATGGAAAAGAACATGATATATGTGCCCAGAATCTGCTCTCTGTTTGTATCCAACACGAAATAGATCACTTACACGGCAAGCTCATTATAGATTATGCTGGAAGGTTAAAAAAGGCAATGTATGAGAAAAAATTGAAGAAAATTGCAAAAAGGACCCAAAAAAAATGAAGATAGTCTTTTTTGGAAGTCCTGATTTTGCTAGAGTTGTCTTAGACAGGCTTTTGTTATGGGATGGGGGAGAGGTTGTTTTGGTAGTTACCCAGCCTGATAAAAAGGCCGGGAGGGGACGAAAAATAACTCAGACTCCAGTAAAACAACTTTCCTTAAAAAAAGACATTCCTGTAATCCAGCCCAATACTTTAACAGATGAAAATATAAAGAAATCTCTGAAGAAATTTGGAGCCAATATTTTTGTGGTTGTTGCCTATGGTCTTATCTTGCCTGGAGATGTGATTTCAATACCCACTTATGGTACTGTCAATGTTCACGCATCATTACTTCCAAAATATAGGGGAGCAGCCCCAATCCAGTGGGCTATTTTAAAGGGAGAAAAGGTTACTGGTGTAACTATTATGCAAATGAATGAAGGCCTGGATACAGGGCCAATACTTGCTCAAAAGGCACTTGCAATAGGGATAAACGATACATCTAAGGAAATACACGATGAGCTCGCTAAAATAGGAGGCGATCTATTAATAAAGACCCTTGAGAAAATCAAAAACAGAGAAATTGTACCAATTAAGCAGGATGATAGGTGTGCATCCTATGCGCCCAAATTATCCAAAGATATGGGTCTGATAGACTGGAGGGACTCAGCATTAAATATACACAACAAAATTAGGGCACTATATCCATGGCCAATGGCATTTTTTTATTTTAAAGGAAAAAAAGGATCAATTAAGATCCAGTTGTATCCAGGACAAATTGGGGATAGATTAAGCAAGGGGGTATCACCTGGTAAAATTTTAGGTATAAGAGATGGATTTTTGGAAATTGCCTGTATTGACAGGTCATATTTGGTCTCAAGGCTAAAACCTGAATCTTCCAGAATATTAACACCTGAACAATTTGTGTGTGGATATGTATCTAATAAATGACAAGTTATGGATGATAATTTATATTCAAAATTAAGTGAAAAGATACAAAACGAAATTTCTGTAAAAAAAAGGATATTTATATCCCTTCTACTTGCATCATCTGCAGTTATTGTAATATTTTTGCTTTTCTTCTGGTTGATCCCTGTAATTGGTCTTTCAAATATCCATCCACTTGCACCAATTCTCCTTGGAATTTTAGTTTTTTCTATTATACTCCTTGTATTATGGAGTTCTTCATCTTTAGTCCTATCAATTTTATTTAAAAGGCCAATACTTTTTTCAAGAAAAACAAGGGGACTTACTACAAAGATTTTTTTGCCCCTCATGGGATTGGTAGGGGAACTCGTTGGTATATCAAAGGAAAAGGTACGGGCTTCTTTTATAAATATAAATAATGAAATGGTCTTAAATGAAGGTATAAAATATGACCCTGATAGGATTTTAATGCTACTTCCCCATTGCTTGCAAAACAGTAGATGTAAAAATAGACTTACCTACAACATCGATAATTGCAGTCGGTGTGGAAAATGCCCAATAGGGGAACTCCTTAATTTAAGAGATGAATATGGGATAAGAATGGCAATTGCCACTGGAGGTACTATTGCCAGACGCATAGTAGTGGAAAACAGGCCCAGGTTTATTATTGCTGTTGCGTGTGAGAGGGATTTGGCATCTGGCATCCAGGATGTATATCCTCTGCCTGTGTTTGGGATACTCAATATAAGACCATGCGGTCCATGTATAGATACGCTTGTCTCCATTGAAAAAGTAAGATGGGCCTTAGATAAGTTCCTTAAGGATCACGGGAGTGAGAAAAAATAAGACTAAGTCTCCAAGAGAAATAGCATTAGATACTATTATAAAAATAAAAAGGGGAATGCATATCCAAAAGGCCCTGGATATGGTTTTATCTAATGTCAATATAAAAAGGCGGGATTGTGCACTTATTACTGAGCTTGTATATGCATATTTTAGATTAAAAGCAAGGTTAAATTTTGTTTTAAAAAGCAGAATCAGGGGACAATTTAAAAAGTTGCCAGAGAGATTTGTATTATGTATGTGCCTTGGTGTTTATGAAATTTTATATCTTGATAGGATTCCAGATTATGCAAGTGTAAATTTCTATGTAGAATTTATTAAAAAAAAAGTTAATAAGGGGCTAACATCACTTGCAAATGGCGTTCTAAGGACTATTTGTAGAAATAAAGAAGAACTTATATCTCGGGAATTTTATTTAGAAAACACAAGATCAAGAAAGGAATTTTATTCAATATATTATTCAATTCCCATATGTCTGGTTGATCTTTTAGTAAAACAATATGGTTGTGAAGATGCAGAAATTTTTTTAAAAAAATCCATTATTAAACCATATATTGGAATAAGGATTAATAAGAAAAAAAGATCTAGTAAAGAAGTTATAAATATACTAACTAAAAATAAAAGTACAAATAAAAAACTAGAAGATCGTTTATTTGCCCTGGAAGATGCTTCAGATATAGATATTGAAAGGTTAGAACAAGAGGGAATAATTAGTAGAAAATCCTTTGAATCCCAGAAAATATTATTTGACTTGAGTAAAGACAAATGGAATCTCCCAATATGGGATATGTGTGCAGGTTTTGGAGGGAAATTAACACTTTTATTAGAGGAAGACAAAGCACCAATCTGGGCCAGTGATATTGATATAAATAGACTTAAAGGTCTTAAAAGAGAGATATCCCGCCTTGGTTTAGATGATGTTCCTGTCTTTGTTTCAGATTGTACAAAATCAGATCCATTAAAAAAAAGCCCCAACACCATATTAATTGACAGTCCTTGCTCTGGACTTGGTGTAATTAATAGGAGACCTGATTTAAAGTGGAGAATTGATCATAGATTTCTAAAGGAGGTAACCAAAGTTCAGGAAAGATTATTAAATAAGGCCCTGAAAACCATCTCCACATATGGTAGGGTAGTTTATATAACCTGTACCTGGAACAGGGAGGAGAATGAAGGGCAGATTTTGAAATTGGTAGAAAATAATAGGGATATTAAGATTAAGATAGAGAAAGAGGTTAGTATAAATTTCAGTAATGATTTTAGGGAGTTTTTTTATGGGGTGGTGTTAGTAAAAAATTAGGCTGGGGGAAGCGATAAATGCAATATGAGGAAGTGAAATTAAAAAGGGTATTTGTGCTCAGATTTTTTTGTTTTTTATTTCTTGAACTTTCCTTTTACTTTGTTTAAGATAATTTTAATTGGGCGGTTAACTCAGTGGTTAGAGTGCCACCTTCACACGGTGGAAGTCCGGGGTTCGAATCCCTGACCGCCCATTTTTTATTTTAGGTCCATCCTTATAACCTTAGCTAATTTTTTTTGCTCTCCTGGAATTTACTCATATGCAGGTAGTATTGTTTGAACCAGAAATTCCTCCAAATACAGGAAATATAGCCCGTCTTTGTGTGGCCACAAACACTCCCCTTCACTTAATTGAGCCCCTTGGTTTTAGCTTAGAAGATAAATATTTAAAAAGGGCAGGACTGGATTATTGGCCCCATCTAAATCTTTCTGTGTGGAAAAGCTGGGATGAATTTTTAGATGCCCTCATGCCTGAGCCAGAAAAATTGGTTTTGACTTCAAAAAGAGCTAAAAAATCAATTTATGAGTTGAGGTTTTCTGGGGATGAATTTTTGGTTTTTGGTCCTGAAACCAGGGGAATACCCGACTATCTTTTAGGGGCATATCCGCATAATGTATCCATTCCAATGTGGGGGAAGACCAGGAGTTTAAACCTCTCTAGCGCAGTTGCCATTTGCGTGTATGAAGCCTACAGACAGATTAAGGGTTGGAGTAAAGTTTAATGGACATCTATTTCTATTTCCTGGCTTTTTTACTGGATTTGATATTTAAAGATTATGAAATATGGCCTCATCCCGTGAGATTTATTGGGAAATTATTGGAGAAATTGGAGAACATTTCCAGGACTCAAACAAAGGTCCCTTTAAGGGTAGCAGGGATTATCTCTTTAATTTTTACCTGTGCTCTGGTTGGAATGTTGGTCTTTTTAGTTACATCACTCCCAGTTATAGGGGTATTATTTATTATATATTTTGCATATGCAGGTCTATCACTTGGTGGTCTTATTGAAAAGGGTAGAGAGGTTTTAGATCTGTGCAAGGAAAATAAAATAAAAGAGGCAAGGGAAAAACTCTCCTATTTGGTTAGTAGGGACACCTCTAATATGGACCATAAAGACATATTAAAGTCCCTTGCAGAGACTCTCAGTGAAAACATAAATGACGGATTTTTTGCTCCATTTTTTTATTTAATTGTAGGTGGCCCTGTCCTCCTTTGGGTTTATAAAACAGTTAGCACAATGGATTCCATGTGGGGATACAAAAATCATAGGTGGAGAGAGCTTGGATGGGCAGGGGCCAGGATGGATGATATTTTTGGTTATATCCCTGCCAGGATAACCTTTTTTTGTCTATTCCTATTTTATGTTATAAAGTCAAGGGATAAAGATTGGTACAAAAAGTTTAAGTTGGCCTTAAGGGATGCCAAAAAAATGGAGAGCCCAAATGGCGGTTTACCCATGGCAGCATGTGGTTGGATATTTGGCTGTGAAATGGGGGGCGAGTTCATATACTTTGGTCGAAAAAAGATAAAGCCCAGGATAGGAGGGATAAAATCCTGGAGTGCAAAGGATATAGAAGGACTCCTGGATTTTCTCTTATGGTGTGGTGTGTTTTCCAGTATACTGTTATTAATTATTAGGGCTATTTTATGAGGAGATTTGCATATTATTCTCTTTTTGCCTCTATTATTACAATATTCATAAAATTTTGGGCCTATTATATAACTTCAAGTATAGGTATTTTGTCAGATGCACTTGAGTCCTTTATAAATTTATTTACAAGTATATTTTTATTGTATTCTGTAATTATCAGTCAGCGTCCCAGTGACAGGAACCATTTGTATGGGCACGGTAAAATAGAGTATTTTTCCAGTGCATTGGAAGGGGGTTTTATCTTAATAGCTGGTCTCGCTATTTTATACAGTAGTGTGAACAGGATAATCAATCCACATGTTATTTCATGCATTGGATATGGGGTTATACTCTCAATTGTTTGTGGAGTAATAAACTTACTAACCTCTCTTTTACTTTTTACAGGTGCAAAAAAATTTAACTCCATCGCCTTGGAAGCAGATGCAAAACACCTTTTAAGTGACGTGCTAAGTTCCATGGGACTTGTCTTTAGCCTTTCAATTATGTATCTAAGCCCAGAAAAATTGTGGTTTGTAGATCCTATTTTGGGTATTTTTATTGGCTTAAATATCTTAAGGATGTCTTATCCCCTATTAAAAAGGTCAATTTCAGGGCTTATGGATAATGCCCTACCAGATAATGAGATGGAGAAGATTAAGTCTATAATAAAAAAGCACAGGAACGATAAGGGGAAATGGCATGGTTTAAAGGCAAGACGGGCAGGTTCAAAAAGATTTATTGAATTTCACCTCTTACTTCCAGGGGGTATGACAGTTAAGGAAAGTCACGATATTTGCTGTGAAATAGAGAAGGATATCCAGAAAGAACTACCAAATTCCCATATTATAATCCATGTGGAACCAGAAGAGGATACAGTCTCATGGGACGGTAAGGTAGTTGGAGGATTGTGTCCTGGGGATGATTGACCATGCCTTGGTTGGTCTCAATTTCCTTGACTGGAGAATCTTTTTAACTTATTAAAGCTTGATTGCTGGATTTTTATTGGCTGGGCCTTATGGGCCATTTTTTAGTGTATGCCAATGGATTTAGTTAATTTTATTTTTATGTAAGGAGTGAAAATTGAACAGTACAGAGCAAAGGAGTAACTTAATAAAACAGAGATTTGAAAAGGCTGAGAGTTTAGAGAAACAAGGTATAAATCTTTTTCCAAATACCTTTAGAAAAAAACAAGACATAATTGAAGTCAAAGAAAATTATGGATCCCTATCAAATGAAGAGTTGGAAAAAGTAGAAGATAAGATTGTGGTAGCTGGAAGAGTTATGTCCATTAGGTCATTTGGTAAGGCCACTTTTGCACATATACAGGATCAATCTGATAGGATCCAGATATTTTTGCAGCAAAAGCAGCTTGGCACTGATGCCTATAAATTTTTCAAAAAATTGGATATTGGTGATATTATTGGGGTTATTGGAAAGCCCTTTTTTACAAAGACAGGTGAGCTAACCCTAAATGTAACCCACTTTGAATTGGTGACTAAATCTTTTCGCCCCTTACCTGAGAAATTTCATGGTTTAAAGGATGTTGAGGTAAGGTATAGACAGAGGTATGTGGATTTGATTGTCAATCCAAAGGCCAGGGAGATATTCAGAACCAGGACCAGGGTCCTTAAGTTGATTAGGGCGTATTTAGACGAAAGGGGATTTATGGAAGTTGAAACTCCTATGATGCAGGTGATCCCAGGGGGGGCAACTGCCAGGCCCTTTGAGACATATCATAATGCCCTTGGTATGAAGCTTTATCTTAGGATTGCCCCTGAACTTTATTTAAAAAGGCTTTTGGTAGGGGGTTTTGAGAAGGTATATGAAATAAACAGGAATTTCAGAAATGAAGGTATATCCACACAACATAATCCAGAGTTTACCATGTTAGAATTCTACATGGCCTATGCAGACTACAATGACCTGTTTAAAGTTACAGAGGAGATGTTTTCTTACCTGGCAGAGGAGATATTGGGCTCTCAAAAGATTATTTACCAGGGAAATGAGATAGACCTCACTCCACCGTGGAACAAGCTTGGGTTTTATGAATCATTGGAAAAGATTGGCGGCCTCTCAAAAGACCAATATCAAGACATTGAAAGTGCAAAAAGGCTGGTTACGAAACTTGGAGAAAATGTAAAAGAATATGATACCCTTGGAAAGCTCCAGACAAAACTCTTTGATCTGTTGGTTGAACCAAAGTTAATACAACCCCACTTTATATACCATTATCCAACAGAGGTGTCACCTCTATCTAGAAGGAATGATAAAGACCCATCAATCACTGACAGATTTGAGCTCTTCATTGCAGGAAGGGAGATGGCAAACGCCTTTTCAGAACTTAATGATCCCAGGGATCAGAAAAAGAGGTTTGAAGAGCAGGCAAAAGAAAAGGCAAAGGGAGAAGAAGAGGCACATTTTATGGATGAAGACTATGTTCGTGCCCTGGAGTATGGGATGCCCCCTGCTGCAGGTGAGGGGATAGGGATCGATAGGCTCGTTATGCTGCTCACAGATTCGCCATCCATAAGGGAAGTTATATTGTTCCCATTACTTAAGCCAGAAAAAGACAAATAAGACCACAAAGATATGTCTTCTTTTGAACTCTTTGTTGCCACGAAATACCTTTTAAGCCGCAGAAAACACAGCTTTATATCTGTGATATCTGTTTTTTCCATAGCAGGTATTGGCCTTGGTGTAGCTGCTCTCATAGTGGTTTTGGGGGTTATGAATGGCTTTTCCAACAATCTTCAGCAAAAGATTTTGGGGGTTAATGCCCATATAATAATAACCAGTATCCAGGGTCCCATAGGAAAGTATAAAGGTCTGTGTCAGAAAATAAAGGGAATTAGCGGTGTAAAGGGGGCTATGCCATTTTTGTATAGCGAGGTCATGGTAAGTTCCCAGAACGGAGTTAAGGGGGTTGTGTTGAGGGGTATTGATCCTCAATCTGCCAGGGATGTCTTGAACCTAAATAAGGACCTGGTATTGGGTTCTGTGGATGATCTATCAGATTCTTCTGTCCCTCCGGTGATTATTGGGAAAGAGCTTGCCTTTAAGCTGGGTTTAGGTATTGGGAGTTTTTTAAATGTGTTAAGTCCCACAGGGGGGACTTCTTCTTTTGGTTTTATGCCCAAGATCAAGGTATTTAAGGTTGTTGGGATATTTGATACTGGAATGTATGAATATGACTCATCTCTAATCTACACCAATATTTCTTCTGCCCAAAAATTGATTGGATTTAAAAAAGACGTGGTAACAGGGATTGAGGTCAGTTTATATGATGTGTACAAGGCCAGAGACATTGCATCTTCTTTAAATAAGACACTTGGCCATAAATTTTTTATCCAGACCTGGATGGATATGAATAAAAACCTGTTTTCTGCCCTAAAGCTTGAGAAATTCGCAATGGGTGTAATCCTGGTCATGATAGTCCTGGTTGGTTCTTTTAGTATCATAACAACACTTTTTATGCTTGTTATGGAAAAGAAAAAGGATATAGCAATTTTAATATCCATGGGTGCAACAAAGGGAGAGATTAAGAGAATTTTTGTCTGGCTGGGAAGTTTGATTGGCCTTGTTGGAACCAGTGTTGGGTATTGTTTTGGGTTGGGAATTGGATATCTCATTGAAAAGTACCAGTTTATAAAATTGCCCAAGGATGTCTATTATCTGGATCACCTTCCAGTTGAATATAGCCCACTGGATCTTGTGACAATAGGGGTTGTGGCAATGCTTCTTTGTTTTTTGGCTACTCTGTATCCAGCTTCCCAGGCATCTAAAGTAGAACCAGCGCAGGTCCTTAGATATGAATGAGTTGTTGTATAAGGTGGAGGGAGTAACTAAAACCATTGTTCTTCCCACTGAGAATCTGACGATCCTAAAAGGAGTAGAACTGGAAATAAAAAGGGGAGAGAGTGTTGCAATTGTGGGGGCCTCAGGGTCTGGGAAGAGTACTTTGTTGCACATACTTGGGGGGTTAGATAAGCCAAGTTCAGGGAGGGTCTTTTTTAAGGGTACAGATTTAACATCAATGGATGAGTCTCAAATGGCCCTGTTTAGAAATAAATACATTGGGTTTGTGTTCCAATTTCATCACTTGCTTGCTGAGTTCAATGTACTGGACAATGTGGCAATGCCAATGATTATAAGGGGGATAGATAAAAAAAAGGCCTATGAGAGGGCTGGTAATGTACTTAGTCTTGTTGGAATGGGTGATAAAAAAAAACAGATGGTAAACACCCTATCAGGGGGTGAGAGGCAACTTGTTGCTGTTGCAAGGTCACTTGTTGGGGAGCCAGAGGTGATACTGGCTGATGAGCCCACTGGAAATTTGGACTTAGAAAATGCAGAAAAAATTGGTGAAATATTTACAAATTTAAATAGGGATATGGGACTTACAATAATCCTGGTTACCCACAATATGGAGCTGGCCCATCTAATGGGACGTGTTCTAAAACTAAAAGATGGGAAAATACAATGAAGAAGATCTTGGGTTTGTTGATAATTTTAAGTGTTTTTCTGGTTAGTTCTGGTTATTGCAAAACAAAGAATATATTGGTCCTGCCCTTTGGATACAATGGATCTTCAAATTATTCTTATTTAATTGAAGACCTCCCAAAACTAATAAAAAGGGAACTGGAAAAAAAGGGTTTTTCTGTTTATCCTTTAAATGATGCAGTGTCCTTATTAAAGAAACAGGGAATTACTGAATTAGATTCTAGCATAGTTAAAGATTTAACCATATTGGCTGGGGCAGATTTTGGATTGTATGGGAGTTTTACTCAAGTAGGTGAAGGATTTAGTATCGATGCAATGGTTGTTGATCCCTATGAACTGGGAGGGACGCGGGCCATTTATATCTCAAAAAACGCCATAATAGATCTTATGTCTGCTGTATCAGAACTGGCTCAAAAGGTGAAAGAGGCTGCGTATCACAAGATGGTGGTAAAAGATATATTGGTAAAGGGAAACAAAGTACTTGGGTCTGATGTTGTATTGATGAGGCTTAAAACCATTAAGGGGAGTGTTTTTAATTTGGAGACAATAGATGAAGATTTAAAAAGGCTTTATAAAACAGGATATTTTGATGATATTTCAGTGGATGTTCAAGACACATCAGATGGTAAAATTGTTACTTTTATTGTTAAAGAAAAGCCAATTATTGGGACAATAATTATAAAAGGTGCAAAAAATATTGATAAAAGCGATATATTGGAAACAATGGATACAAAACCTAAAGGACTTTTGAATTTAAAGGTGCTTAGTTCTGATTTAGAAAAGATAAGGGAATTATACAAGAAAAAGGGATATTATAATGTCAGGATCTCATATGATGTAAAGGATGTGTCTCCTGGTAGGGCTGAGCTAATTTTAAAAATCCATGAAGGTAAGAAACTCTATATAAAGAAAATAACCATAAAAGGAGTGAAACAATTAGATGAAGATGATGTAAAGGATGTACTGGCCTTGAAAACCAGAGGAATTTTTTCTTGGTTAACAGGAAGTGGAGTATTTAAGGAAGAGATGTTAGATAGAGATGTTGCTGCAATTGAGGCTTTTTATGCCAATAAAGGTTTTGTTGATGTAAAAGTAGGTCAGCCAAAGGTTGAATTTAAAAAAGATGGTATTTATATTACATACACTGTAATAGAAGGTATTAGGTATAAAATAGGAGATATAAGTTTTAAGGGAGACCTGATTGTTCCTAAAAAAGACCTCTTAAATCTTATTAAATTAGATGACTTAAAGAAAAAAGATAAATATTTTGACAGGTCTGTGCTCAGAGATGATTCAGAGGCTATTAGAAAATTTTATGCAGATTATGGTTATGCCTATGCAGAAGTAAATGTGGATATTTCACGTAATATAGAGAAAAAAAGGGTAAATGTTATTTTTAATATAATAAAGAGGCAGATGGTATTTATTAACAGGGTGGAAATAGAAGGAAACACCAAGACAAGGGAGAATGTAATCAGGAGATATCTTGCCATCTCTGATGGTGATAGGTTCAGTGCAAAAAAGATCGATTTTTCCAAAGAGATGTTAACAAAATTGGACTATTTTGATGATGTGAATATTGAGACTTCTCCAACGGGCAAAGAGGATGAGATGGATCTTAAGGTAAAAGTCAAGGAGAAAAGTACGGGATTTTTCAGTGCTGGTGCAGGTTATTCCAGTATAGACAAGGTATTTTTTACAGGTAAAGTAACTGAGAGAAATCTCTTTGGTAGGGGATATCAACTTTCATTCCAGGGGAGTTTTGGTGGAACTTCTTCGTATTATTCTTTGAGTTTTTGGAATCCTAACCTCTATGATGGACCACTTGGTATTGGAGTCGATCTCTACAATACTGAGAGGGAATATGACGATTATACCCTGGGGAGGACAGGTGGATCTCTGAGGTTTGGATATTCAATTGGGAGGTTCTCTAGATTCTATTGGAATTTTTCCACAGAAAAATACAAAGTTTATGACATAGACGAATATGCAAGTGACGAGATAAAGGATTTAGAAGGAAGTAACTGGTCAAATTCAGTGTATGGTGCATTAGTTAGAGACTCAACCAATAGGAGCTTTAATCCCACAAAGGGAAGCTTAAATAAGATCTCTTTAGAGTATTCTGGTGGAATACTTGGGGGTGATGACAACTTTATAAAATTTGGCTATGAGTTTGGCTATCACAAAGATATTTGGTGGAAACTTGTATTTAATTTCCACTATGAAATGGGCATGGTATTTGAGAACAGTGGAGAAGATGTGCCAGATTTTGAGAGATATTATCTTGGTGGGTTAAACAGCGTGAGAGGTTATGATTATAGAGACATTTCCTGCAAAGACAGTGAAGGAAATGATGTTGGAGGATATAAGACCTATTTTACAAATGTGGAACTGACATTTCCCCTGAAAGAAGATATTGGGCTTATAGGTCTGGTATTTTTTGATGCTGGAAATGTCTGGGACAAAAATGAGATGTTTGATCTAGACCTCTACAAAAGTGTTGGTGTGGGTATTAGGTGGAATTCTCCAATGGGTCCCTTAAGGTTGGAATATGGATATCCCCTGGATAATTTAAAAGATAATAAGGGAAAATTTGAGTTTTCTGTAGGAACATTTTTTTAAATAAACAAAGGAGGAGTGATATGAGAAAGGTATTAATGTGGGTTTTAATGTTGTCTTTTGTATGGGCAAATATTGGATTTTGTGAAAACTATAAAATAGGTGTAGTGGATTTACAATATGTGTTGGAAAAATGTGAAGCTGGAAAGGCAGCAATAGCAAAGTTGCAGACAGAGTTTAAAAGTTTGAAGGAAAAACTGGATAAGAAAAAGGCTGCAATTGATAAGCTTAGGCAACAACTTGACAAACAGCGTCTTATGTTAACCCAGGAGGCACAAATTGACAAGGAACTGGAATATAAACAAAAGGTCCAGGAATTTAAGACATTGTATTCAACATATCAACAAAAGATGCAGATTAAGGAACGTCAGCTAAGGGAACCAATAGTAAAAGAGCTTGAAAAAGTATTAAAGCAGTATGGTAAAGAGAAAAATTTTACTTTAATAATAGATAAGAGAAATAGTGGTGTGGTTTACAATAGCCCCAAAATCGAAATTACCAAAGAGGTCATAGTTAAGTTTAATCAGGCCTGGAGGGCCAGGAAAAAATAGATTATGCCTATTTCTTTAGCTCTGTTTATTGATTGGGTTATGGATCAAGTGATTAGTGATTAGTGAATAGTGAAAGGTAGAAGGTAGAAGGGCGAAGGTTGTATGTGAAAGTGTGAGTGTATGTGTGTGTATGGAAGTTACAGACCACAGAGACAGATCACAGCAAAGAAGGATGAAGAGTACTAAAACGTTGAACCTTGAACTTTGAACTTTAGACACCCACAGACACAGATAACATACACAGACACATCAAAAGCTTGAGACTTCGGAGTTAGAGGAATAAGCAGAAAATAGATTTTATAGGGGCGCTTTTATGAAATACAGACTTAGCCAGCTGGCTGCCCTCTTAAAAAGGGAATTTATTGGCGAAGATGTGGAAATTTTGGGTTGCAACACCTTGATGGATGCCAGGGAATGGGAGATTTCTTTTTTGGCCAATCCAAAATATGCAAAATATCTCAAATCTACCAGGGCTGGTGCTGTTATTGTGGACCATAGTTACAAAGATAGTGTCAAAAATAGTATTATAAGTGACAATCCTTATCTGGACTTTGCAAAGGTTGTATCCCTGTTTGCAAAGGAGCAGGGAGAGTTTCATGGAATCAGCGAATTCTCTTATGTCCATGAGGATGCTGTAGTTGGGGAAGGGGTTACCATATATCCTTATGTATACATTGGTCCCAGGGCTAGAATTGGCAAAAGCACTAAAATTTTTCCCGGGGTCTATATAGGTGAAGACGTTTCAATTGGCGAAGAATGTATCATTTACCCCAATGTTGTAATAATGGGTGGGTGTGAAATAGGAAATAGGGTAATTTTACATCCAGGTGTTGTAATAGGAGCAGATGGTTTTGGATTTGCCTTGGGTGATGAAGGCAGGGAGAAATTCCCACAAATTGGCAAAGTAGTAATTGAAGATGATGTGGAGGTGGGAGCCAACTCAACTATTGACAGGGCAGCTTTGGGAGAGACAAAAGTAGGCAGAGGGACTAAAATAGATAATCAGGTACAGATTGGCCATAATGTGAAAGTGGGTGCAAACTCTGTTATAGTTGCCCAGGTGGGGATTGCTGGATCAACAACCATTGGTAACAATGTGATACTTGCAGGACAAGTGGGTATTGTTGGCCACGTAAATATCACAGATGGAGTTATTATTGGCGCTAAATCTGGGGTTTCAAAGGACATAAAAAAGAAGGGGATTTATAGTGGAGCACCTATTATGGAACATACAAGGTTTTTAAGGACATGTTCCACTATCCAGAAACTTCCAGATATGTATAAGGAAATTCGATATTTAAGGAATAAGATAGAATCATTGGAAAAACAGGTAAAAAAGGAACAGGACAGGTAAGTTATGGGAAAATCATTTATGGATATAAGGAAAATTATGGATCTACTGCCCCATAGGTTCCCCTTTTTATTAGTAGATAGGGTAATTGAGTTTGAAAAGGGCAAATCTTTGGTGGCAGTTAAGAATGTGACAATAAATGAACCATATTTTCAGGGACATTTTCCAGACTACCCTGTTATGCCAGGGGTACTTATAGTAGAGGCAATGGCCCAAACAGGAGGAATCTTAACTATAAACAGCATGGATAATGTTCCAGAAGGAAAGATATTTTTGTTTAGTGGTATAGAAAAGGTGAGATTTAGAAGACCAGTGTACCCAGGGGACCAGCTTATTTTAAAGGCATTTTATATAAAGCACAAATTAAATATATGGAAGATGAAAGCAGAGGCATGGGTTGGGGATACATTAACAACTGATGGTATTCTCACAGCGGCCCTAGTTCACAGGGAGGTGTAAATGGCAACAGAGATCCATAAAACAGCAGTTGTGGATGCAGGAGCAGACATTGGTCAAGGTGTATACATTGGACCATACGTAGTTGTTGAAGGAGAAGTGGAAATTGGTGATGGCTGCAGGATAGAACCCTTTGCCCAAATCAAGAAATATACCAAAATTGGAAAAAATAATCACATTCATTCATATGCATGCATTGGAGGTCCTCCCCAAGACTTGAAGTTTAAAGGAGAAAAGAGCTATTTAATTATAGGTGATGATAACTGCATAAGAGAATATGTGACCCTAAATAGGGGAACAGAAGAGGGTGGAGGAGTAACAAAGATTGGTTCAAGGTGTCTTATTATGGCATATGCCCATGTGGCCCATGATTGTATCCTTGGTGATGAGGTAATAATGGCCAATGCAGCTTCATTGGCTGGGCACGTTATAATAGAAGATGGTGCCATATTGGGAGGGCTCACAGCGGTTCATCAATTTGTTAGAATTGGTAAATACGCATATATTGGCGGCATGACAGGGGTTGCCCAGGACGTACCTCCTTATACACTTATTGCAGGTGAAAGGGGGAGTATGCGCGGGCTCAATTTAGTTGGACTTCGGAGAAGAGGTTTTTCTTCTGAAGATATAAAAAGACTAAAAAAGGCATATAAGATACTTTGGAGAGAAGGGTTGAGACAAGAAGAAGCCATTGAAAAGATTCAACTGGAATTTGGAGAAGATGACAAGGTCATGGAGATGATAAATTTTGTAAAAAAAAGTGAAAGAGGGGTGGTTCCCCCGGTGAAAAAATAAAGTAGCTCTATGTCTAATAAAATTGGTGTTATTGCAGGAGAAGGAGAATTTCCTTTTTTGGTGACCCAGGGTATAAAGGACCTGGGGAAGGAGCCTTGTGTGGTTGCAATAAAAGGACACACAAGGGAGGAGATATCTGCACTCACTGAAAATATCTTATGGATACATTTGGGGCAGCTGGGAAAGTTAATAAATTTTTTTAAAAAAAATGCAGTGGATGAAATAGTATTTGCAGGTGCTGTGAATAAACCCAAGGCATTAAATATTAGACCTGATTTTCGGGCAGCGAAATTACTCTTAAAACTTAAATCCCATTCAGACAATGCCCTTTTAGAGGCAGTGGTAGATGAGCTTTCAGGTGAAGGTTTTGCTGTGATTTCTCCTACAAAATATGTTCCTTCTCTTATGGCCCCTAAGGGAATATTGACAAAGAGAAGGCCAAATAAAAGGGAAGTAAAAGATATAAAATATGGTTGGCCCATTGCAAAGAGGCTTGGAGAGATGGACATTGGGCAGACAATAGTGGTAAAAGATAAGATGGTAGTGGCAGTAGAGGCTATGGAGGGGACAAACAACACAATACTCAGGGCAGGTTCTTTAGTAAGAGAAGGATTAGTGGTAATAAAGATTTTTAAACCCAATCAGAGCCCTGTGGTTGATCAACCCAGTGTGGGTTTAAAGACCATTGAAGTGATGAAGGAAGCAGGGGCCACTGTACTTGTTATAGAAGCTGAGAGGAGTCTTTTTTTTGAAAAGGAAAGGGCGATTTCACTGGCAAATGAGACTGGAATCTCCATAGTGGGGATTTTAGACGGACCAGATGAATTAGATTGATTTATTTGATAAAACCAATTTGTTCATGAGAGAGTAATATCTGTTTTATTTTTATACCAGATGAAAATCCTCCTATCTGGTTGTTCTTTTTAAGTACCCTATGACATGGGATTATAATGGGCCAGGGGTTTTTGTTTAATGCACCGCCAACTGCCCTTTGCCCCTTTTTCAAATCAATTAATTGTGCAAGTTTTTGATATGATATTGATTGTCCGAATCTTGTGTTTTTAAATAGTGTTATATAAACCCTTTTTTGAAAGGGGGTTACTATATCCCAATTTAAGGGTGGCAGGTTTTTGGGGTGTTTTTTTTGGATGAAGTATTTAGTAAAAAAATCAAGGGCCCCTTTGCCAATATCTGATTCTATAGATGGGGTTAAATTGGGGTGGTAGTTAATCTTTGATAGTACTATCTTTAAAATAAGATTTTTTTCTGTTATTAGTTCAATTTTTAAGGGCGGGAAAAATAAGGTTTCTGTTTTCTTCATAAAAAATAAATTACTTAGAGAGAACTTAGTTATGAACAGAATAATTGACAAAATTTTAGGTATTTTTTCAAACGACCTTGCAATTGATTTAGGTACTGCCAATACCCTTGTCTATGTAAAGGGAAAGGGAGTAGTTGTCAACGAACCTTCAGTAGTTGCTGTAAAAAAGGACAAAAAGGGAAACAACAAGGTTGTTGCAGTTGGTGATGAGGCAAAGAGAATGCTGGGAAGGACTCCAGGAAATATCGTTGCCATAAGACCTATGAAAGATGGAGTTATTGCTGATTTTGAAATAACAGAGGCAATGCTTAGATATTTTATCTCCCAGGTCCACAATAGCAGGAGACTGGTAAGACCTCGGATAGTGATTTGCGTTCCCACAGGTATTACCCAGGTGGAGATGAGGGCAGTAAAAGAATCTGCGCAAAGTGCTGGTGCCAGGGAGGTGTATTTAATTGAAGAGCCCATGGCAGCTGCCATAGGAGCAAAGCTTCCCATTACTGAACCAACAGCAAATATGGTGGTGGATATTGGGGGAGGTACAACAGAGGTAGCAGTTATATCTCTTGCAGGGATTGTATACAGCAAGTCTGTGCGGGTTGGGGGAGATAAGATGGATGAGGCTATACTCCACTACATTAAGAGGAAATACAATATGTTGATTGGCCTTGGAATAGCCGAGAGGATAAAAAAACAGATTGGTTCCGCATATCCAGGGCAATATGATTCTGAAAAAATGATTGTTAAAGGTAGGGACTTAGTTTCTGGGATTCCTCAACAGGTTGAAGTCTCAGCCCCTGAGATTCGCGAAGCCATTTTAGAAGAGGTAAATACAATAGTTCAGGCTGTTAGGATAACATTAGAGCAGACACCTCCAGAACTTGCTGCTGATATTGTGGACAGGGGGATTGTGTTAACAGGTGGCGGAGCCCTTTTAAAAGGGCTAAATAAACTGCTTATGGAAGAGACTGAACTCCCCATAACAATTGTAGATGATCCTCTGACTGCAGTAGTTATGGGATCTGGCATGGTTTTAGATAATTTAGATATACTAAAAGAAGTAACAATAGACTAGATTTAAGAGTACTATATGGGGTATGTGTAAAAGATATTTATGAAGAATATAAAGACCTTAATGAAATGGATTGTTTTATTAGTCTTAATATATCTTGGTTTATTTACTTGGAATGTAAAGACACATAAATTAGATTGGATCTCCCATGAGATGGGCTTAAACATTGTTGGATTGGTCCTTACACCAGGAAAGTTTTTACAAAGAGAGATCAAAAATGTGTGGATGGATTACATAGATCTTCGAAGGGTGAGAGAAGAAAATAAGATATTGATAAAAAAAAATAAAGAGCTAGAGCTGGAAAATATTTCCTTAAAGATAAAGGTACGGGAATGGGATAGGATTAGAAAACTACTTAATTTTAACCCAATTAAAAATTGGGAATTTGTTGGTGCAAGGGTACTTTTATATAAAAATAATGAATCAGAATTTTTAAATTGTATTTTAATAGATTCTGGAGAAAGGCAGGGGATAGTCAAAGACCTTCCAGTAATTGTGCCAAGGGGTCTGATTGGTCGAGTCTTAAAGACATCTTTTAATTTTTCCACTGTGCTCCTCATATCTGATACTAACTCTAGAATACCAGTTATTTCAACCATTCACAGAATAAAAGGCATAGCCCAGGGTCTTGGGTCAGCAGAAGAATTGGAGGTAAAATACATTCCAATTACAGCCCCCCTGGACACCAATGAAGAGTTTGTTACGTCTGGTCTTGGGGGCATTTTCCCCAAGGGAATTCCTGTAGGTATTGTTGTGTCTATAAAAAAAGATCCCACCTCTCTCTTTAAAAAAGTACGTATAAAGCCCTGTGCACACCTATCCCAAATAGAAGAAGTACTGGTAATTAAAAAATCAAAAATGCAAATATCAGGTAAGCCACAGGAAAAAAGTTTAAAAAAATGAGAGACTTGTTGTGGTGGTGCTTAATCTCAAGCGTTGGTGTATTTTTTAGGTGTTATTTTCATGTGGATCCATATCTTGCGGCAATGGTTTTATTTTTTCAAAGACAAAACCATGTTAAGGCTATCTTTTTTGGATGTCTATGGATATTAATTCTAGAGGGATATTCAGACTTGCCCTTTGGGGCTATACTTCTATACTACCTGGGAGTGAGCTTTTTTTATTTTTGGCTAAAGGAATTTTTAAAATCTGATAGTTTTTTATTTGTGATTATTCTTTCATTTATTTTTGTTGTACTTTATCATATATCTATTGTTATAATTTCAGAGATGTCAGATATTTATATTGATATACATGTATTGTTTGCAACTGATTTGAAGAATTTGTTTTTTTTCCCTTTTTTTTGGTGGTCTTATTCATTTCTATATAATAAATATTTCTTTGAAAAAAAAGATTTTTTTGGTACTACATAAATATTATGATGTGAATATCAAGATCTATAAGGTGTGGAGCAATAGTATTAATGCCTGCTAAAAATGGAGAAAGTATCGTCTCTGGAAGGATTAAGTTAATTTACGTATGTATATTTATATTATTTTTGACCATAACCATTAGACTGTGGCACTTACAAATTTTTAAAGGGCAATATTACTATATTTTATCAAAAAAAAATAGAATTAGATTTGAGGATATCTATGTACCAAGGGGGATAATATTAGATAGAAAAGATCGTATAGTTGCACAGAATCTGCCAGCCTATGCAATAGGGATAATTAGAGAAGATTGTTATAAGGGAAAAAAATGTGAAGCCTCTATTAAAGAGGTTTCTTATAGTTTAAATAAAGACTTAGGTGAGTTACTTGAGAGATTTGATGTTGGGAAAAAAAAGGGTATAAAACCCTTTAATCCAATTATTATATTAAGAGACCTCTCATTTGAAGATATATGTAAAATTGAAGTTAGGTTGAATGAGCTTCCAGGTGTAGTAATTATTCCTTATCCCACAAGGGTTTATCCTTATGGAGAGGTAGGCGCTCATGTACTTGGCTATGTAGGGGAACCTTCTGAAGATGATCTAAAGAGATTTTCATATCTAAAACCTGGGGATATTGTGGGTAAGGCAGGTGTTGAGAGGGTATTTGAGACAGAACTTAGAGGGGTTAAGGGAAAAAAGAAATTGGAGGTTGATGCCTGGGGTAGGACTTTATCAGAAAAAATTATAGACAAAGGAAAACAGGGTCAGACCCTAAAACTTGCTTTGGATTTTAGTTTAGAAAGTTTTATTTTCAGCAAAATGAAGGATAAGGCAGGGGCCTGTGTGGTTATGGAACCAACCTCAGGGGATGTATTGGCATTGGTTAGTGTCCCCAGTTATGATAGTACCCGTCTATCCCACGGGATTTCAAAAAAAGAATGGATTAAATTAATCAAAAATAAATTACATCCACTTCAAAATAGGGCTATTTCCTCTGCATATCCTCCTGGTTCTGTTTTTAAATTGGTTATGGGAATGTTGGCCATGGAAAAGATTCCAAATATCCAGAGACACATGGAGTATTGTCCAGGATTTTACAAACTTGGGAACAGGGTGTTTAGGTGCTGGAAAAAAGAAGGACATGGATGGTTAAACTTTAAGGAGGCCTTAAAGCAATCTTGCGATGTATATTTTTATAAGCTAGGAGAATCTTTAGGAATTGATGAAATATCTCAATTTGCAAAAGGGTGTGGACTTGGGCAAAAGACCGGGATAAAATTGATTGGCGAAATATCTGGTTTTATTCCCACAAGGAAATGGAAACTCAGGAGATTCCACGCACCCTGGCAAAAAGGAGAAACTCTGAATGTCTCAATTGGTCAGGGCTTTATTTTGACAACCCCTATTCAAATAGCAAGGTTAATTAGTGCTATAGTTAATGGAGGAAAGCTTATAAGGCCAAGGATCACCATGGGTGAGCCAATAATTATCTCTGGAAAATTGCCTGTTAGAAAAAGAAATTTGGATAGGTTAAAGAAAATAATGGTTGCCACTGTAGAGGAAAAACATGGCACAGCAAATATATTGAAGACCAAGGGAATAAGAATTGGTGCCAAGACTGGAACTGCCCAGGTGGTGTCAATTAAGTCTGAAGAGGAAAGAGAAAAAGATGTTGAGGATATACCTTATAAGAGACGGGATCACGCATGGATGGCGTCTTTTGCCAGCAAGGGCAAAAAGACTTATGTGGTAGTGTGCATAGTTGAACATGGAGGTCATGGGGCGTCTGGTGCAGGTCCAATTGTAAGAGATGTCATCAGGTATTTGTTTTCCAAAGAGTATGAACACAGAAATTAATGGAGCAGTCTATGATTGCAATAGATAGGAGATTTTTTTCTCACTTTAATTGGACTTTAGTGGCTATTATTTTTTTACTCTTCTCAATAGGGGTAATAAACCTATATTCTGCAAGTACCCTAAAGGTAGAGTCTGGAGTAAAATTAATACCCTATTTTAAGAAGCAGCTTGCCTGGGGAGGAATTGGGTGTATAGGATTTATACTTTTTTTGACCTTTGACTATAGAAAATTTAAACAAGTGGTGTTGCCTTTATATGGAGTGTCCGTAATTTTACTGGTCCTGGTTTTGATTATTGGTAAAACAAATTATGGGGCAACCCGGTGGCTGGACCTTGGATTTTTTAATTTTCAACCAACTGAGTTGGTGAAACTAAGTTGTATATTGTGGACTGCAAACTATCTCTCAGAACATGTTGGACCATTGGACCTTAAAGACTGTATAAAGATTGGTTTTGTCATGGGAATACCTGTGTTACTCATTGTAAAACAGCCAGATCTGGGTTCAGGGATAAATATATTGCTTTTAGTAGGTGGGATGATGTTGTTTTATGGCATAAAGAAGAGGATTTTGATATCCATTTTAATAATTGTGCCCTTGCTTGCTCCATTTGTCTGGAATCACATGCATGATTACCAGAAAGATAGGATAAGGGTGCTTTTTAATCCTGACAAATATAAAAATAGTAAGGCATATAATATTAGACAATCTAAAATCGCTGTTGGTTCTGGTGGGTTCTGGGGCAAGGGTTTTTTGGAAGGCACCCAGAGTAAGCTCAGATTTTTGCCAGAAAAACACACAGACTTTGTATTTGCTGTATATGCAGAGGAGTGGGGGTTTGTAGGGTGTGTGGGGCTCCTCATATTATGTTGTTTGTTTTTATATCAACTATCCAGGGTTATTGAGCAAGCCAAGGATAGCTTTGGGGCATATATTGTAGTTGGTATATTTTTCTATTTTTTCTGGCAATTTTTTATTAATATGGGCATGGTATTGGGAATATTGCCAGTTGTGGGGATTCCCCTTCCTTTTTTGAGTTATGGAGGATCCTCCCTTATAATCAATTTTTCTCTCCTTGGGTTGGTCTCCAATGTTTCAATGAGAAGATTTGTATTTAAAGAATGATTCTGTTACTGTTTCTTCAAAACTCTTTTCAGTATATGGTCCAGGATAGATTTCAGTCTTTAATTTCAATGCATAAATTTCTCTATCTGAAAATTTTGTCAATTTAACTGCGTCTTTTTGTGTGGTTATTAAGCTGGATTTATACTTTTTTGCCAATGTTTTAAGAAAAAAAATGTCTTTTTTTGTATATTTGTAGTGGTCTGGGTATTTGATAAATTTAATTGGAGGAAATCCAATATAGTCATTGGCACTTTTGTACACCTTGTCAGGATTGCCTATACCAGCAAATAAAATATATCTTGTGGGGATCTCCTTTTTATTGTTTTTAAAATACTCAATGTCAGTTATTGATGTTATCTTGGTTTCAAAGAAAAAAATAGGCTTTTTAAAATGTTCCAGTTTCTTTTGTGAAAACTTTATAATTTTATCTTTTTCTTGGCCTGTTATGTTCACCATTAGAATATCTGCCCTGTAAATTGAATTTGCCCTTTCTCTCCATGTTCCATAGGGGATTATTTTATTCCAATTTTTGGTTAAATCTTCTATGGAAAATAAAATAACATTCAGGTGTCTTTTTAGTTTTATATACTGAAATCCATCATCTAAGATTGCAATGTCAGGCTTAAATTTTTTCCAGGCAAAAAAAATTCCCCTCTCTCTTATGGGGTCCACAATAATATTGGCAAAGGGACATAGCTTTTTTAGCATAATGGGTTCATCTCCAGTAAAACATACTGGATCAGACCCTTTTACAAGGTAGGGGTACCTGGGAGGCTTTCCCCTATATCCCCTGGTAAGCAACAGAGGATTAATTCCTTGTTTGTGAAAAAAGTTTAATAAGAATTCACACAAAGGGGTCTTTCCAGTACCACCCCAGCTTATATTCCCAATTGAGATAGTAAAAACAGGCGGGTTTATTTGTCTAATTAAATTAGATGAATACAATCTGTTTCTCACGGACATACCAAACTGGTATATCCGTGAGAAGGGCTTTAATATTTTTTTCATATAAAGGATTAGTCTCTACCACTTCCAAAAAATCTAAGCAGTAAAAGAAACAAATTTATAAAATCAAGATACAGGGTAAGTGCCCCAAGGATGGTCCCTTTTTGTAAGGTAGATTTTTTATCCAAGGGAGCATTTTGTCCCATTTGTTTTAATTTTTGGGTATCATAGGCAGTAAGACCAATAAAGACCAGGATACCTATTACACTAATTACAAATTCCATTTGGGTTGAATGGAAAAACATATTCACTACAGAGGCAATTATAACACCGATTAGTCCCATGAATAAAAAGCTTCTCCAGGAGGTCAAATCCTTAGAAGTGGTATACCCATAGATAGACATGGCCCCGAACATTCCACTACAAACAAAAAAGGTCTTCATTATAGAAGCCTTTGTGTATATTAGAAATATTGTGGATAGGGTTATTCCATTTAGGCCACTGTAGACAATGAATAGTATAGTTGCCATGCTTGCAGAAAGCCTTGATATTGCACCACTGATTGTCACAACTAATACAATCTCTCCAATTATTATCCCTATAAATAATAGCTGGTTTTGTAAAAAGATTGAAATTAAGGTGGGGCTTGATGAGATCAGATACGAAATATAAGCTGTTATCATCAATCCAATACTCATCCACAAGTACACCCCTCTTAAAAAGACATTTGTTGCTGCTTGAGTTGTGGTGTATGCCCTAAGCTCACTCATATCCATCTCCTTATTTTTTGTTTGGCTAGACAATAGAGTTTAAATTTACTATGTTTTTTTTATTTTGCGAATGTTCATTCTATAAAAGATATTTGCAGGAGAGTCAAATGGCTATTAATATATCCCCCTCATTTGAAATCAAAAATACCCTTGGACGGGGAAAGGCCTATTTAAATAAAAAAGAGATAGTAAAGGGCATTATGGCTGTGTGTGAGGGCATAAAATTATTTATAAATTCAAAAATATATGGGAAGGATAAAATTGAGATTGAATATCAGTTGGCAGAGCTTGTTCAGATAATAAGGACAATTCCCGAGATAGCCGAGTACTTGCCAGTAGATTTTGGTTATACAAAGGGGAGTGAGAGAATACTGCTCCAGGCATTAGTATCCACAATAAAGAGAATCATAAACGAAATCCAAGAGGGAAAAAAGGAAAAGTCCAGTGATAATTTGAAAACAGAAGAAAAGAGAAAGAGGCTGCTAGATCTCCTTCAGGAATATCTGATGAAAAAGAATTACATGGATGCTGCAGGTGTTATAAAAAAAATCATCTCAGAGTTTGGGGAGAGGCCTTCAGTTTTTGTGGACATGGCCAAGAGATTTTATAATGCAAAAGATTATGATAAAACCATCCAATTTTGTAAAGATGCCCTAAAAAAGGACCCCAAAAACATGGATGCATATAGACTTCTTATAAATTCTTACAGGTATTTAAAAAATTATCCTGCTGCTGAAGGATGCTATAAAAATACCCTGAAAATATTTGGGGAACATGGAAATATCTATTATAATCTGGCAAAATTATACAGAGAATGGGAAAAGATAGATAAGGCCAGGGCTTCAATAAAAAAGGCATTAGAATTAGAACCAGAAAATAGTGAATACAAAGCCCTGGGCAAGGAGCTGCTATAAGTTCTCCACCAGTGGTGGCATCTTTTTTTGCCAATTTTTGGCTCTTTCCAACTGGCCTGCAAGACTAAACAAGGTTGAGTCTTCTCCAATGGGAGCAATAAATTGTACTCCGCAGGGAATATTTTTTCTGGTCCAATATAGGGGAACAGACATTGCTGGCTGGCCAGTGAGATTTGCTATTTGAGTAAATGGCATTTCAGCGAATCTTTTTATGGAAATTTTTTTTGCCAGCTTTGGGTTTGCGAGAAATCTCAAATTGGTTTTTCTTAAAAATTCCAGGAATAATTTTTCTGCGCCATGGGCCCTGGTATGTCCTATTTTGGGTGGTAGAGTTGCAATTGTTGGGGTCATTAGTACATCATACTTTTCGTGGAATTTAGCCATTTGTCTGGATAATATATTCCATTTTATTAAGGATGCGGCATATTCTCCAGCGCTTGTCCTTTCTCCAAGGAGGTGAAGCATCCAGGTTTCCACTTCAACTTTGTATTTATCCACCCTGCCCATTATTTCTTTTAATAATCTCATTAGTGCGTTTACCTGACCAAAGTAGAGGTTAAAATAGCAGTCAGCAACCAGCTCACCATCATAGGGTATCTCTACCTCCTCTACAATGTGGCCTAAGTCCTCAAGTATCTGGGCTGATGTCTTTACCGCGTTTACACATTCATGGTGCACGGATCCACCTACAGGTGATTTTGTAAAAAAGCCTATTTTAAGTTTGCCAGGGTCTTTTTTACAGGCTTTGCTAAATGGCTCCTCTGGCTGTGGTAGCCAATACATGGCCCCCTTATCTGGTCCAGAGATAAGGTCCAGCACCTTTGCAGAATCTCTAACAGAAATAGTTAACACATGCTCTGAAACTGCTCCTTCCCACACCTGTCCAAATTCTGGTCCATGGGGGACCCTGCCCCGAGATGGTTTAAAACCAAAAATTCCACAGCAGGATGAAGGTATCCTAAGGGATCCTCCACCATCTCCACCCCCAGCAATTGGGACAATCCTTGCTGCAACTGCGGCCGCAGACCCTCCACTGGATCCACCTGTTGTGAGTTTTAGATCCCATGGATTTTTACTGGGGCCAAAGAGATCAGGCTCTGTCACTCCCATGAGACCAAATTCAGGGGTATTGGTCTTTCCCATGATTACGAATCCGCACTTTTTATATCTTATTACTACTTCACTATCAAACTTGGAGGTGTAGTCTTTTAATAGGGCAGATCCACTGGTCATTTTGGTGTCTTTTAAATGGGACAAAAGGTCTTTTAAAAGAAAGGGTACCCCATAAAAAGGGGACTCCTTTGACTGATGCTCTAAAAAAATTTTTGCCTTTTCATAGAGTGGACAAATTATTGCATTGATCTTGGGATTTATTTTTTCCGCCCTACTTATGGCTTCATCCAATACTTCCTCTGCTTTTATCTCCCCGTTTTTTATGAGCTGGGATATGGATGTTGCGTCTAAGATGGGGTACTCAGGTAAAGTTGTCATGGGGTGTATCCCTCCTTTTTATTTAACATTTCTATTCACTTATCATGGATACACCCTACTTTAGTTGGATTTGTTTTTCAACTGCAGATAAGGATTTGTTATGGGAAATAGTTTTACTTTTTTATGTTTTGGGTGACAAAATTGATAACTACCTTCTTTACATTTTGACCTAAATTTTTTAGAAAATCTTAACACGCCGGGATAGCTCAGTGGTAGAGCAGCTGATTCGTAATCAGCAGGTCGTGGGTTCAAATCCCATTCCCGGCTTGATTTTTATTCCTCTTCAAAGGCCTGTACCTCGTAAGTGTACACCTCTATATTAGGGTCCATCCACTCAGTGGGTGAGAGGCCTGCCTTCATGGATAAGTGGGTCAAAAACTCTTTTTTATCTGGTAGCTGCTTCCATACTTGAGGCAGGAAAGTGGACTGGTAAAATCCTTTTTTTAAAATAACTCCATGCTTGTTTGGTACAAGCTTATCAAGAAGGTCTTTTGGGTCGTTAAAATTTAAGGGAGTTGGGTTTGTGAGTACCGATACTTCTATCCTTATATCTGGATATTCCCTTTGGGATAGAGGGGGAAACCTTGGGTCATTGAATGCTGCATTTATTGCATTTTCTTTTACTCCTTGAATTAGGGGTAAAATTGGCTGGATATGGCCGATACATCCTCTAAGATTTCCCCTTTTGTTTAGAGTTACAAAAACTCCCCTTTTTTCTTGAAATATTTCTTTATTTAAATCTTCTTCCAAAATGGCCTGGCTGGACTTTCCAAACAATTTTTCTTCTATGGCTTTTCGTGCCACTTTTATAAGTATCATGCCTTCCTGGTCTGTCAATTTTTTTATCTTGCCCATTAAAATACCTCCGAAAGAAAATTAATTATTTCCCTATGAAATGTATGGGGATCTTTTAAATAACATGGATGAGGGCCGTCTTTTATTACCACTAGTCTGGAATTGGGAATATTTTGTTTTAAGAAGTGGGCGTATTTTATTGGTGCCAGGTCGTCCTTTTCTCCCCAAATAATCAATGTGGGTACTGTAAGTTCTTTTAAACGATGGGCATTTTCCTCAACTCCAACAGTACCAACAAGTATTAGACCTTTGGGTATGTCTTTGTATTTAAAATAAAAATTGAGGGTTATTCTACCACCCATAGAAGGTCCTAGTACAACTGGCGATTCAATACCTTCTTGTTTTATGACATTATATAATACATCTATTTGTTCCATTATACAGTAGGGTGAGTTCCCAAATCCAGGCATATCAACTGCCATCACCCTGTAACCTGCAGTGGCAAGGGTTTCAATGGTACCTAACTCCTTCCATGTCTGGGCCTTAAACTTGGCTCCATGGAGAAGCACTATGGATTTATCAGAATCTGGGTTGGCAGAGAGTGTGTGGATTCTGCATTCCTCTATTTCTAAGTATTTTTGTGAGATATCCATAAAAATCCTCCTTTTTATTGGGATATGATTTCCTTTACTTCCCTAAAATAGTTCTGTATAAATTCTCCCAGTGTGAATTAATTATAATTTTATTCACCTGGTTAGTCAAAGTGTAATAAAGACAATTTGTAAAAAACATTTTGTATTCAAAAAAGGTGAGGTGAGATTATGGCAAAGCTAGAGAAAATTTTGTGTGCAATTGACTTTGGTCCTTTAACTCCTAAAGTCTTAGATTATGTGAAGACCTTAACCAGTTGTTTAAATGCCAAGATACATCTTATATATGTTGTGCATTCCCTGGACGTAATTGAGCAGTTCTCGGTGCCTAAAAGCTATAGGGAAGAATATGAAAAAGAGATGATATCCAGGGCAAATGAAAAGGCCAGGGAGATAATTAAGAAAGATTTTGCAGGGAAAGATGTTGAATTTAAAATAAAATCAGGAGATCCTGCAAAAGAGATTTTAGCCTATATTAATGAAATTGGGGCGGACATGGTGGTAATTGGAGCAAAAAATAAAAAGGATATAGGGGAATTTTTATTTGGTTCAGTTGGTGAAAAGGTCATTAAACTGTCTAAGGTGCCTGTTTTTATAGTTAAATAAATATTTTTTTACTAATAAGGAGCCTTTACAAGGTGAGTATCTTAATAAAACAAGTCCTTTTAGATGGTGAAGAAAAAGACGTATACATTGAAGGAGAAGTATTTAAAAAGATAGGGAAATCCCTGGATGTTAAGGCCGATTATGTGATTTCAGGAAAGGACAGGGCAATAATCCCTTCATTTTTCAATGTGCATACCCATGCTGCAATGACCCTTCTTCGGGGGTATGCAGATGATATGGACCTTCACACCTGGCTAAGTAATTACATATGGCCATTTGAAAGGAAATTGACTCCAGAGGACGTGTATATTGGCACAAAGTTGGCTTGTCTTGAGATGATTAAAACAGGTACTACCTTTTTTTGTGATATGTATTGGCATGTTGATGCCATTGCCCAGGCAGTTGATGAGATGGGGATCAGGGCAGCTCTGTCTTCTGCATATGTTGACTTTGAAGATCCCAAGAAGGGGGAGTATTTTCAAAAGAGGAACAGGGAATTTTTTGATTCTCCCCCCAGGGTCTCATCAAGGATAAAATTTATAATGGGTCCCCATGCAATTTATACAGTGTCAAAGGAGTCTCTCAAATGGATAAGGGATTTTGCCAGGGAGAGGGATCTTTTTATAAATATCCACGTTGCTGAGACCAAAAAGGAAATGGAGGATTGCCTTAAGATAAGGGGGACTACCCCTGTTAGATATCTGGAAGACATTGGTTTTTTAAATGAGAGATGTATCCTTGCCCATGTTATTTGGGTGGATGATCAGGAAATTGAAATTTTGAAAAATAGGAATGTAAAGATAGCCCATGTTCCAGCATCAAATATGAAGCTTACGTCAGGGTCTTTTAGGTTTGATGACATAATAGGTAAGGGTGTGATGGTTGGAATGGGTACAGATGGTTGTGCATCTAATAATAATCTGGATATGCTAGAAGAGATGAAAATAGCAGCCTTAAGGGCGAAGATGGCCTCAAATAACCCCTCGTCAGGTAACAGTGAAGATATATTTAGATGTGCAACTATAAATGGAGCCAGGATTTTTGGAATAGATGCAGGAGAGATACTTGAGGGTAAATTGGCTGACTGCGTTTTAATAGATTTAAATCATCCGCAAATGGTGCCATGTCATAACCTGGTTTCCAATTTGGTGTATTCTTCAAATGGAGATGTTGTCACCACCACTATTTGTAATGGAAGAATCTTAATGGAAAATAGATACGTAAAAGGGGAAGAGGAAATTATAAAAAAAACAAAAAAACAGGTAAAATCCATTCTTGATAGGTTATAATTGAAATTAATTTTCATGTTATTTCCAAGGAGAATAATGTAACAGTTATTTACAACTAGTATTTTTTATACAATTTATCACTTTAATAAATTTAGGTTAAGCTTCTCCCTGTGCTATCATATCATAAAATTCTTTTTTATATTGCTTCAGAGACATTGTATCGTTTAGGGCAATGTCAAGTAACCTTGTAAGTCCCAATAGTACTCCAACCTTGAATAGAGAATCTTTACAGGTTTTTTTATCTTCTCCCTTTAGTCTGGCCTTTAAAAAATCTCCTTTTGTTATTGTCTTAAATCCTATTTCTTTTAATATAGTATTTATGAGCTTTATTCTAAGCTCACGCCTCCGTCTATCAGCAGCTCCACCTTTAAAAGAAAAAGAAACATGATTTAAATAGGGATCATGTGAGATATATGAATCTAAAGTTACATAGTGATAACCAAGACAAAGACTTAGATTAAGATATTCATGGGTAACTACTGCAAAACTCCTTGTGTCATATTGGATTTGCTCCAGAGAAGGGGTTCGTATAATAGCTGCCATAAAGCCGGATACATGGCTCTTTCTTGATGCTGGTCCGTTCCAATAAGTTTTTGGGACAACCATCCCTTTCCATAGGGCCTTAAAAGGAACACAATTAATAACTTCAGGTTCAATAATACTGGAACCAGGTTCTATTTGTTTAGAGTCATCAACTGAAACTACAGATTCAAAGAGATCAAGTACGTATAAATTAAATGGAAGATCAGTTTTTACCCTATATATGTTCTTTACATTTTCCAATCCAGTATGTTCTCTTAATTGGAACATTTCATTTAAAGCCGCCTCATGGCAAAAGCGAATTATGTCGTGCCATGTGCGGCATCCACCTGGTTTAAATTCCTGTGTCCTGGGATCTGTTAGATACAAAGGGAAAATAAATTTTGATATTTTTTTTAATATGTTATAGGACTCAGTTTCTCTAATATTTATCTCCACAGGTAGTACGTCTGTTTCCATTGCATCAAATAGCTCTTCAACTATGCCTTCATATATTATGCCTTTTGATGCATCTACTGTTATTTCTTGTCCGTCCCTTAGTATAGAACAAATATTTTCTACCCGTACCACACAGGGTATTTTAAATTCCCTCACAACAGAGGACATATGATCAGTTAAATTACCTTTTTCCACAACAATGGCAGATGCCTTTGGAAATGCCCCCACATATTGAGGAGAAGAATTTTTTAAAACCAGGACCCCTCCCTGGGGGAAATTAAAAAGGTCGTGGATGTCTTTTGGTTTAAATACTGGACCTGCTCCTATTCCCGTAGCCACAGGCTGACCCTTATCTGAGATTATGGGGGCACTCACTAGCCTATGTTGAACTGTATGTTTCTGAGTTAAATGAAGTGGCCTGGTTTGAAGGATGAATAATTTGCCATTTTTATCAAATGCCCATTCAATGTCCTGGGGTTGTTTAAAATGTTTCTCTATTAAAAGTGCTGCATTTGCCAATTCATTTAGTTGTTTTTCATTTAAACATGGTCTATTTATTAATGTTTGAGGAACTGCTTCCTGTTTAAGTCCACCGTGTGGAAGGAGCTTTAGCATTATATCTTTAGACACAATTTCCTGACGACATATAGGGAAATCTGGGACCCTTTTTAATATATAGGTATCAGCAGAGACAGTGCCCTCTACCAATAATTGTCCAAGTCCCCATACAGCAGAAATCACCATCTCGTCCCTTTCTGTATGCACTGGATCAATAGTGTAAATTACCCCTGAACAAAGGGCATCTACCATTAGCAAAAAACCCACGCTCATATTTACGTCCTCTGAGCGTATATTTTTTATCCTCTGATACATTATACTACGACTATTGTATTTACTGGATACCACTTCCTTGTACTTATCAAGTAACTCATTGGAGGGGACATTTAATATGCTGGAAAATTGACCTGCAAAGGAGTATTCCAGATCTTCTCCTATGGCACTACTTCTAACCGCCCATCTAATAGGCCCTTTATATTTGTTTTCCAATTTTTTACTTTCATCCATAATTGCCTGTGCAATATCTGATGGTACTTCAGCATTTTTGATGAGTTGTTTGATTTTTTCTTCTGCCTTAAGCAATAGACGGGAATTAGATATCTCTACTTGAGACAAAATATCTGCTATTTTTTCCGATAAATTGTTGTATTCCAAAAAATGTGTATAGGCACAAGCCGTTAATCCAAATCCATCAGGTGTATTAAGGCCACATTTATTTGCCACTTCACCTAAATTGGCCATTTTACTACCAACTTTATCAATGAATTTTATGGAAATATCCTTTAAAGGGATCAATATTGGTGTATAAAGGGATTCCTCTGTTCCATTTGTAATATTTAGCACTTTTCGTTCAAGCTTTTCAAATATATCCAATAGATCAGATTCATCTTTTTGGGATATTTTTGACAAATCAAATATTATATTTTTAATAGACCGGGATAGATTACGAATCATGCTTTTTAAGTATGGAATACTAATAAGTTGTTTATTGTAGTATTTGTTTTCAAGCTCTGTCATTAGTTGAAGGGCATGTTCATTTTCTGATAAAAGGTCTAAAAATGCCCTGTATTGAATTTTTAAATTGTCTTTAATTGTGTCTCCAGATCCACCAAATTTTTCTTGTATTTTTTTCCAAAAACGAATCATATTTCATTCCCTTAAAATTACTAGAATAGAATTTTACAATTATATTATTACCTTAAATTTACAGTTCACGATTCACGGTTCACGATTTAACTAGGGGCACTACCATCCCAGACTAGACTCATCAAAGCTTGAGATATCGGAGTTAAGGAATTAAGCAAATATCTATTTTTAAGGTGCAACCATAAAGTGCCAGAGGACTCCTGCAGCTATTGCAGATCCAATTACTCCTGCAACATTGGGGGCCATAGCGTGCATAAGCAAAAAATTGGTCTTGTCTTCTTCCCTTGCAACCATTTGTACTACCCTGGCAGAGTCAGGGACTGCTGACACACCTGCTGCCCCCACAAGTGGATTTATCTTTTCTTTTAAAAACAGATTTAGAAATTTTGCAAACAACACCCCTGATGCGGTTGCAACTGAAAATGCAAGTGCCCCTAACATAAAAATATATATGGATTTGGGGGTTAAGAAGTAGTCTGCCTGGGTGCTGGCGCCAACTGTAAAGCCCAAGATTATGGTAACGGTGTCAATTAATGCAGTCCTGGCGGTTTGGGCAAGCCTCTCTGTTACCCCTGCTTCTTTTAGTAAATTCCCCAAAAATAGCATACTAAATAGGGGAAGGGAAGCTGGTGCCAGGAATGTTGTTAGTAAAAATCCCACTATTGGGAATATGGTCTTTTCTTTTTTTGAGACCTCCCGTGGCTCCTCCATCCTTATAAGTCTTTCTTTTTTGGTGGTCAAAAGTTTCATAATTGGCGGCTGGATAACAGGGACTAGAGCCATGTAAGAATATGCAGCAATGGATATTGGACCCAGGAGGTGTGGTGCGAGCTTTGCTGTTAAGAATATGGAAGTTGGTCCATCTGCACCACCAATAATACCAATTGAAGCTGCCTCCTGGGGTGTAAAGCCGATATATAGGGCACCTAGAAAGGTTAAGAATATTCCCATCTGAGCAGCTGCTCCAAGTAGCATTAAAAGGGGCCTTGCCAGCATAGTGGAAAAATCTGTCATTGCTCCAATTCCAAGGAATATAAGTGGTGGATAAATACCCTTTACTACGCCAAAGTAGAGGTAGTTTAATACACTTCCCTTTTCATAAACAGATATGTTTACCCCTGCTATATGTGGGACATTTCCAACAAGGATTCCAAATCCAATTGGCACCAATAAAAGAGGCTCATAGTGTTTGGCTATGCCAAGGTAGATAAGGACCATTCCCACAAATATCATTAGGATATATTTGATATTGATTAACGCAAAACCTGTTGTAGCTAAGTACTCCAGTATATGGTGCATAAAACCCCCGCTAAAAATTGATTTCCAAGATTAAAAACAAGGTTTATTTATCAATCCAATAATACCTGTCACTGTCTATTTGTACTATGATTTCTGTCTCTATCAGGACTTTTATACTGTCCTTAGAGATATCCAGCCCCCTTTTTTTTGCAAGCTCTAATACCCTGCGGAGGCTAAATTCTTCTCCAACAAATTTAGATAGGGTATAGAGTTGTTTTGCCTGCTCAATTATTAAAGGCGGGTTGTTTTTTATCTGGTCAAAACCAGGGAAGGGTGTCTTCTTTTTAAAAAAAAATATGTTAGTAAATAATCCTGACCTATTGTCCCATATTAAAATTATCTTATGTAATTCTGAGAGAATTACATAAAGCCCGAATAGACCTAAAAACACCGTTAACATCCCAACTAAGGTAATTGAAAAACCATTTGCAGAAATAATGGCGTCCATTCCTTGTATGGTCATATGATCAATTTCCCCCTGAACTCTTCTAGGCTGTTAATGTTTAATCTCTCTCCCATATTGATTAGTTCATCCACGATTTCAAAACTAAGTGCTGGGTTGGTGAAGTTCGCTGAACCAATCTGTACTGCATGGGCACCAACCAGTATGAATTCAAATACATCTTCTACTGTGGATATCCCTCCAATACCAATTACTGGAATATCTACTGTCTGTGATACTTCATAGACCATCCTCAGTGCTATGGGCTTTATTGCAGGTCCAGATAGTCCCCCAATAACATTTGTAAGTTTAGGTCGTCTTTTATATATATCCACTGCCATGCCTGGGATGGTGTTAATTAGAGATATACAGTCTGCTCCTGCACTTTCCACTGCCTTTGCTATTTTTTTTATATCTGAGACATTGGGGCTGAGTTTTACTATCACCACCTTTGAGCCTGCGAATTTTTTAACTGTTTCGCATACCTTTGCAGAACTTTTTTCATCCTGCCCAAATTGCATTCCCCCTTGTTTTACATTGGGACAGGAGATGTTTACCTCCAGTGCTGCTATTTCTTTTCTCTGGGACACAATCTTGGTTAACTCCTCAAACTCCTTAATATCTTCACCATATAAATTTACGATTATTGGCGTTTCCCTCCAGGGCAAAAGGGGCAATTTTTTGTCTAAGAATGCATGTATCCCAATATTTTCAAGACCTATTGAATTTAGCATCCCACATGGTGTCTCTGCTATTCTATCCCCTATGTTTCCCTGCCTGGGATTTATTGATAGGCCTTTTACAACTATACCACCAAGTTTTTTAAGGTCTCCAAAGCTCTCATATTCAATCCCATAACCAAATGTACCAGATGCAGTGAGTATTGGATTTTTTAATACAAGATTTCCAATCGTTACAGAAAAGTCCATATAATTACCCCGCTTTTTTAGCTAACATGTGCTGTGTTCACAGAAATTTGTAAGTTCTTCGCAATAAAATACAGGACCATGGGTACATACCTGAAAGTTTTTGTCACCAGGACCTGGTATTGAACACCCAAGACACACACCAATCCCACAGGCCATGGGTCTTTCTAAGGAAATCTGTAGCTGTGTCTTTTTTGTGGAACAAACAGTATGCACCATATTCAGAAACGGAAGAGGACCACAGGCAAAGATCTGTCCCTCAGATGAATACCCTTCTATCTTTATCTGAATGGCTTTTTTTAGTCGCATAAGGTCCCTTTGGTTCTTGTCCCTTATTGTCCAGATTAGTATTTTTTTTGAGATATTTTTTAGAGGATAGCAGGATATATCTTTCCTGTGGCCAAATATAATTTCAATGTTTTCGGGTTTTGGATGTTTTTTTATAAGTCCAAGGAAAGGAGCAATCCCCATACCTCCCGCAAGAATGAGTATTGGCAGGGACTTATCTATTTTAAATCCATTGCCCAACGGACCCCATACCTTTACCTTGTCACCTGGCCTTAGCTGACTGAGTTTTTTGGTCCCTTTGCCCACAACCTGAAAAAATATCTCCAATTTTTCATCATCCATATCAGATATTGAAAAGGGCCGGGGCAAGTATGGATCATATCCCCATGAGTGGGGCCTTAACATGACAAATTGTCCTGTTTTGTAATTCCATTTAGGGGAAGAAAGCCTTAATATAAAAAATTCTTCCCCTCCTACTGGGGCTACTTCTAATACCTTTAAGTCAAGACAAGTTATTTGATCTCGGTTTGATGGGTTTTTATGCATTTTTTTCATCTCTTTTCCTTTAAAAGTTGGGAGGCCAGGGCGTCACCTTGTCTGCCTCCTCCTGCCATTCTAGAAATTTCTTCAAAGATTTCACTCTCCTTTAATGAGCTACACCTACTAATTGTCTCTGACCCTTTGATTTCCTTTTGGATCCTAAAATGTCTGTTGGCCATACATGCAATTTGTGGCCAATGTGTTACCACTATCACCTGGTGTTTTTCAGATAATTCCCGCAGTTTAATTGCCACCTTATTTAGTGTTAAACCTCCAATACCAGTATCAATTTCATCAAAAATAAGGGTTGGTAGCTCATCTCCCACAGTGGTGATAATTGCCAAAAAGAGTCTCGACAATTCCCCTCCAGAAACAGTTTGCTCAATGGGTTGTATACTGTGCCCTGGATTTGGACTCCAGAGCAGTCTTGCCCTTTTTTCTTCTACACATCCAAAGAGTTTTAAAGGATAAAATTCAAATTTAATTTCAATGTCCTTATAAAATCCCAGCTCAGTGAGCTCTTTTTTTAACCTTTTTTCAAGTTTTTTTGCCTCATTAATCCTTTCATTGTTCACACGATATACCACATCTGATAGTTGGGATAAATAGCTTTTTCTAATTTTTTCCAATTTTTTTATCTCAATTACCAACTCATCCCTTTTAGAAACCTGTTCTTCAAGTGTTTGTTTTAACTTAAGTATATCGTCTAAGGACCTGTTTAACTTTCTTTTTAATTGTTCTATTTCAAATAATCTTGCCTCAATTTGTTCCAACTCTGCCATCTTATCCAGGTGGATAGGATATGATTTGAGCTTTGCTTCTAAGTCCCTTATAGCATCTATGGACTGTTCAAGGGGATCTGAGTATTCTTGAAATTGTTTGTCTAAAATTGATATGTCCCCTATAAGGGAAGCTAAGGTGATCAATTGATCTAACAGAGATGAATTCTCTGAGTCAATTGTCTGTATTGCTTGTTCTATTTTTTCCCCTAACTTTGCACTGTTTTTTAACTCTTCTCTCCTTTTTAATAGAATTTTATCCTCTCCAGGTGTGGGAGATATTCTATTTATTTCCTCTAGCTGGTATATTAAGAATTCCTTTTTTGCTTCTATCTCTGATATTTCCCTTTTAATTTCAGAGAGTTCTTCCTGGATCCTGGAAATTATTTTTACCAAGTGTTCCTTTTTCTGTAATAAACCTAAGGGCAGATATTCATCTAACAGCCTTGTATGGTATTCATGCCTTAGCAATTTGTGTTGTTCGTGCTGACTGGTATATATTATGAGTTTATCCCTGATCTCAAGTACCTTATTTCTTGAGCTGAGTTTGTCATTTATGTAAATCCTGCTCCTTCCCGATTCCTCTAAGATCTCCCTCCTTATTATTATCTCATCTTCCCCATTTCTAAAAATGGCCTCTACATATGCCCTATCTCTTCCAGACCTTACCATTTTCCACGGTAAATTTTCTCCAAGCAAAAAGTCCAGGGATTTTAAGATAATGGATTTTCCAGCACCACTTTCCCCTGTAATTACATTGAGACCATTTGAAAATTCCAATTCTGCATCTTCAATAATTGCCAGGTTTTTTATTCTCAATAATTCTAACATATTTTATTAATTACTTTTAAAATACCAGAGTTTCGATTTATGGAAGTTATATACTTTTTCAAAAAATAATTCAAATTGTTTATACCTGGATTTTGCCAAGTCCCCCATTATCCCTGCAATAGTTGGCTTTGTAAAAAAATATTGACACCAGGACAAAAATAAGTAAAAAATAAACCAATTCGCGGGGCCGTAGCTCAGTTGGGAGAGCGCTTGAATGGCATTCAAGAGGTCAGGGGTTCAATTCCCCTCGGCTCCATGGGATAAGATTGAAAAAAACAGGGGGTTACAAAAAACGTAACTCCCTGTTTTTTTGTTGTTTGAGCCAATTTTAGAATAAAAATGGAGACAAAAACGGAGAAGTTTGGAAAATACTTGCAACTCATCTCTAAGTTAGTGTAATTAGGTTAAAAGAAAAACAAAATACACAAAATCTTTCCTAACTCGAACTCTAAAGTTGTCAGTTTATATGTCTGGAACTACCCCTTCTAAAGGGGAATACAGGGGGGGTAAAACTCTATTGCAGAATTAAAGATTAAAGAAATGAATTGAAAAAATAAAATTATTTTTGTAAATTAAAGCTATGAAACTTAAAAAACTTCCAGTTGGTGAATCATCTTTTCAAAATATTATCAAAGAAAATAGGATTTATGTTGATAAGACAAACTTATTATATGAGTTAATTACTACATCAAAATTCTATTTTCTATCTCGTCCCAGAAGATTTGGTAAATCTCTTCTTGTTTCAACTCTTGAATGTATTTTTAAAGGTAAAAAGGATTTATTTAAGGACTTATGGATATATAATTCAGATTATGAATGGAGAGAATATCCTGTAATTGTACTTGATTTTAATGAAATAAATATTGAAACACCTGACAAATTGGAAAGATCAATAATAGAGAAATTATGTAACATTGGGCAAAAAGAAGAGATAGAATTAACAGCACAATTTTTAAAGTCAAAATTTCAAGAATTAGTAGAGAAATTATCAGAGAAATATAACTCACAGGTAGTATTGTTAATAGATGAATATGATAAGCCAATAATAAATCATCTTGGAAAAGGGGAAGAAGCATTAGAGATAGGAAAGAGAAATAGAGAGATATTAAAAGAGTTTTTTGGGACAATTAAAGGTAAGAATGTAATAGAGAGATTAAGGTTTGTATTGTTAACTGGTGTTAGCAAATTTTCAAAAGCAGGTGTATTTTCAGAGTTAAATAATTTATCTGATTTAACAATGAATTCAAAATATGCAGATTTACTTGGAATAACAGAAGAAGAGTTGAAAAAATATTTTAATTATTACATAGAAGAAATGTCAGAAGGATTATCAGTAGATAAGGATAAATTAATTTCAAGGATAATGGATTATTATAATGGATATAGATTCTCAGAGAAGAATTTAAAGGTGATAAATCCATATTCTTTACTATGTTTGTTTGATAATAAAAAGTTCAAAAACTACTGGTTTGAGAGTGGGACACCAACATTTTTGGTAAATTTAATAAAGAGTACAAATTTTTATTTGCCTAAAGCAGAAAATTTGCTTGTTACAGAGAGTATATTTTCAAGTTATGAGCTTGATAATTTAGATCCACTAGCATTGCTATTTCAGACAGGCTATTTAACAATAAAGGATTATGATTTTGAGACAAATGAATATGTGCTAAATTATCCCAATAAAGAGGTAAAATATTCATTCACCCTTCTCCCTTTCACTATTCAATCACCTGCTCCATAACCCAATCAATAAGCGGAGCTAAAGAAATAGGCAGATAAAATAAAATACCCCTTTGTTTCCAACAATACCAATGAATTTTTGCGGAAAGCCAATGATAAGCTGGGGCTAAATTGTAGTATCACAATTTTTTCTTGACTTATTTTAAAAATGTAAGTAAGTGCTTGCTTTTATTATGGGAGATAAATTATGGATAAGTTGAGTGCAAAAGAGAGGATAATTGAAGCGGCATATAATCTTTTTTCTGAAAAGGGTTATCATGCTACATCCACAAAGGAGATAGCAAAGGCTGCCAAGGTATCAGAAGTGACTTTATTTAGAAATTTTGGGACCAAAGAAGGTTTGTTTGAGGAAGTTTTAAAGGAGAGGTCCATAATACCAGACCTCTTAAAGGCAATAGATGAGGTAGAAGAAGCAAATCTGGAATATTTATTATTTGCACTATCCAAAAAATTTTATTTTACCTTACTATCTAAAAAGAAATTTATAGTAATCATTTCTTCTGAATTAAATCAATATTCAGATAAGATCATTAATATTCACAGGAAATTGATAAATGAGATAGATGATTTGTTGGTAAAGATTTTTTCAAAATACCATTGTAATGGTATAAATTGTGATTTAAATACCATTGCTGTGGCATTTAGGGGAATGATATTTGACTTTTTCTTTACAAATGAAATCTTTTTGAGAAGAACCTTATCAAGAGAGGAAATTGAAAAAATACTTTCAGGTTTTGTAACGATTATTTTAAATTCCATCACAAAGCCCTAGATATTGAATTTTTGATTTTGAATCATAAAAGGGGAGGTTTTTTATGAAAAACAAGTATTTATTAATACTTTTTATTGCAACAACCATATTATTTGGGTGTAAGAAAGAAACGAAAAATCCTGTAAAACAGAAGATGAGACTTCCAGTTGTATCATATATACTCATAAAAAAACAACCAGTTATACTCACAAAAGAACTACCAGGAAGGGTTGCATCTTATAAAACAGCCAAAATCATACCACAGGTAAGTGGAATATTGTTAAAAAGGGTATTTAAAGAAGGCTCATATGTAAAGAAAGGAGATCTCCTCTATATTATTGATCCAAGACCATATGAAGCCAGGCTAGAGAGTGCAAAGGCAGCCTTAAAGGCAGCACAGGCAAAACTTCCTGCACTGGAAAAACAGGTTAAAAGATTCTCCATGTTAGTAAAAAATAAATCCATAAGTGAACAGACCTATGATGATACAAAGGCAGCACTGGATCAATTAAAGGCAAATATTGATCTATACAGGGCACAGATAAAGTCAGCCAAAATAAATCTTGATTATTGTTATATTAAGGCACCGATAAGCGGGATAATTGGTCGATCTTACATTACAGAAGGTGCAGTTGTAAGGGCATATCAGCCATCTCCTATGGCGCTAATTCAACACTTTGATCCAGTTTATGTAGATGTACCTATCTCTACTGAAGAGTTATATGGACTAAAGAAAGAGAGAAAATCCAATTTAGTAAAATATACCCCTGATATGGATAGAGATGTCCAGCTAATCTTTGAGGACAAAACAATTTATCCTAAAAAGGGCATTTTAGAGTTTAGCGAAGTTACAGTGGATGAGACCACTGGTTCTGTTATACTCAGGATAAGATTTCCAAACAAAAATAGGGTCCTGCTTCCCCAGATGTTTGTGAGGGTGAGGATTGTTGAGGGGATAATGCCAGGGGCAATACTGGTTCCCCAGGAGGCAGTCAGGTTTGATACAAAAGGAAATCCATATGTGTTTGTGGTGGACAATCAAAATAGGGCAATGGTTAGGCCAATTTTAATTGGCAGGACAATTGAAAATAAGTGGCTTGTAATATCAGGCCTTAAGGAAAATGACAGGTTAATAGTCAAAGGGCTTCAGTATATAAGGCCCCAGGTCCCGGTAAAACCCATGCTGAATACACCTATAGCCAAGGGACAGGCAAAGTCTTAGGAGGATATAAATGCTATCTCGTTTTTTTCTAAAAAGGCCAGTATTTGCCTGGGTAATAGCAATTGCAATAATGAGTTTTGGATTGCTCGGGCTTAAATTTTTGCCAATATCCCAGCATCCTGAGCTTGCCCCTCCTGTAATAGCAGTTGAGGCATTATATCCTGGAGCATCTGCAGACACAGTGGAAAATACAGTTACCCAGATAATAGAGCAACAACTAACCGGGCTGGATGGTCTATGGTATATGAATGCACGAAGTAGCTCAGCTGGTGTCTCAAGAATAGAGCTCACCTTTGCCCCTGGCACAGACCCAGATATAGCATGGTCTAAGGTGCAAAATAAGGTCCAGCTTGCCCTTGCCAGTCTGCCAGAGGTGGTTCAGAGACAGGGGGTCAGGGTAAGTAAATCAACAAGGAATTATTTGCTTGTAGCTGGTATTGTATCAACAGATGGTAAATATAATGGCAATGATTTAAGGGACTATGCAAAGTCAAATATTGAAAAGATCCTGGCCAGGATCCCAGGAGTTGGTGAGGTTCAGGTCTTTGGGACAGAATATGCCATGAGGATATGGCTAAATCCAGATAAATTGATAAAATACAATTTGACCGTAGAAGATGTAGTCTATGCCCTGAAAAATTATAATGTGGAGGTCTCTGCTGGACAATTAGGCGGAGCGCCAGCAGTTAAAGGACAAAAACTAAATGCATCTATTATTATACAGCATTACTTAAAGACCCCAGAGGAATTTTCTAAAATTCCCATAAGGATAAATAAAGATGGATCAAGGATATATTTAAGGGATATTGCAAGGGTTGAACTTGGAACAGAGTTCTATGATATACAGGGAACATACAATGGAAGTCCTGCTGCCTTCCTGGCTGTTAGAAAGATGGCCGGGTCAAATTCCCTAAAAGTAGCAAACAGGATAAAGAGCAAGCTAAGTAAGATGAGCAGATATTTCCCTGAGGGTGTTAAGGTGGTCTATCCATATGATACAACACCCTTTACAAAGGCCGCAATTCATGAGGTTACAAAGACCCTATATGAGGCCATTATCCTTGTATTTATTGTGATGTTTGTGTTTTTGGGCAGCTTCAGGGCAACAATAATTCCCACCATTGCCGTTCCTGTGGTAGTACTTGGCACATTTGGAATTATCTGGGTCCTTGGTTTTTCAATAAATATGCTCACCATGTTTGCAATGGTACTTGCAATAGGACTTTTAGTAGATGATGCTATTGTTGTGGTGGAAAATGTGGACAGGATCATGGAGGAAGAAGGTATATCTCCAAAAGAGGCAGCTGCAAAATCCATGGATGAGATAACTGGTGCCCTGGTTGGTATTGGGCTTGTCTTATCTGCTGTGTTCTTGCCAATGGCTTTTTTCCCTGGTTCAACTGGGATTATTTATAGACAGTTTTCAGTGACCATTGCAGCAGCAATGCTCCTTTCTGTAGTTGTAGCCCTTGTCTTAACTCCTGTTTTGTGTGCTACATTTTTAAGACCATATCCCAAGGGAACACCATCCTATGAGAGGTCTTTTTTTATTTTTAGACCATTTTTAAAGGTGTTTGATAAGACGCTTAAATGGGGGCGTAGTCTCTATATCAGAGTGGTAGGATATACCGTTGGCAGAAAATTAAGGTTTTTTATTATTTATATAATAATTGTTGGTGTAACTGGATATCTATTTATTCACATGAAGACAGGCTATCTTCCAGAAGAAGACCAGGGAATTATATTGATTCAGGCGATTTTGCCCTCAGGATCTACCATGGAACAGACAAAAAAAGTGATGAGAAGGGTTGAACAATATATTCAAAAACATGAACAAAAGGCTATTAAATCTTTTGCATCTGTTATTGGTTATTCCTATGGAGGACAGGCCCAAAACATGGCCCTTGGATTTATTCATTTAAGGGATTGGTCCCTTAGAAAACAGGGATCCCTTTCAGCTAAGGCAGTTGTTTCCAGGCTAATGAGGCAGTTCTCTACATACAACGATGCAATGGTATTTGCATTCATGCCTCCTCCTATTATTGAGCTTGGCAATGCAGCAGGATTTGACTTTGAGCTATTGGATTATGGAGGGGTTGGGTACCAAAAATTACTTCAGGCCAGAAACCAACTACTATATATGGCATTTAAGGATCCAAGGCTAATTAGGGTTAGGCCCAATGGGATGAATCCAGTGGTACAATATAAAATAGATATAGACTGGGAAAAAGCAGGTGCATTAAAATTGCCCATCTCATCTATTCACAACAATATTGCTGCAGCAATTGGATCTGCATATGTAAATGATTTTGTAAAAAATGGAAGGGTAAAAAAGGTGTATGTGCAGTTTGATGCCCCATATAGGATGATGCCAAAGGACCTCAAAAAAATATACATAAGGAACTTAGATGGAAAGATGGTACCATTTTCAGCAGTGGCAAAGGGAAAATGGATATATGGCCCACAGCAACTGGAAAGATATAATGGATTTCCTTCAATGAATATATGGGGAGAGCCTGCTCCAGGCTTTAGTACTGGTGATGCAATGAAGGTTATGGAAGAGCTGGCAACTAAGTTACCAAAAGATATTGGATACGCCTGGACAGGGCTTTCATACCAGGAAAAGATGGCAACAAGCCAGGGTCCACTTGTATATGGATTTGCAATCTTTGTTATATTTTTGGTCCTTGCAGCACTTTATGAGAGCTGGCCAATCCCAATTGCAATCTTGCTCTCCATGCCACTTGGGGTAATTGGTGGAATTATAGCCACAAATATGAGGGGATTTAATAATGATGTATATTTTCAAGTGGGGCTTGTAACTGTGCTTGGTTTAACAACAAAAAATGCAATCTTGATTGTGCAATTTGCCCGTGAGAGGATAGATGCTGGGTATGAGCTTATAAAAGCAGTCCTTGAGGCTGCAAAACTAAGGCTCAGGCCAATACTCATGACATCCTTTGCCTTTGGATTTGGGGTTCTCCCCCTTGCTATCTCCCATGGACCTGGAGCTGGTGCTGAAAATGCAATAGGGACTGTAGTTTTAGGCGGAACAATTTCTTCTACCTTTATTGCAGTTATCTTTATCCCCCTTTTCTATGTGATTATTTATAATCTCCTTGGAAAAAAGAAAAAGGAAGTAGATATAACACTTCAAGAAGGAGAGGCTCAAAATGTATAAAAGAGCTATTGTTGTAATCTTAATGTTACTTATTAGTAGTTGTTCATTTATACCAGAATATAAAAGACCTAATATGCCAGTTCAGGATTCTTTTCCTGAAAATGGAATATACAAAAATATATCATATAAAAATGAGACAGATATTCCGAAGATAAGGTGGCAGGACTTTATAAAGGATGAAAAGCTAAAAGAGATTGTAAAGATTGCCTTAAAAAACAATAGGGACCTAAAACTTGCAATCTTAAATGTAGAGCAGGCAAGGGCATTATATGGAATCAAGTCAGCTGAGCTATATCCATCAATATATGCATCATCTGGCATGGAAAAACAGAGGGTGCCAGATGATCTCTCCCCCACAAGAAAGGCGTATATTCAAAAGCAATATAGTGTAGATCTTGGGCTTGCACAGTGGGAGATAGACTTTTTTGGAAAAGTTCGTTCTCAAAAAAAAGAGGCACTAGAAGAATTTTTTGCAGCAAAAGAGAACAGACGGGCAGCGCAGATTTCTTTGATTTTAGAGATATCCAGGACATACCTAAAACTTGCAGCAGATATGGAAAATCTAAAGATTGCGGAGCAGCTGCTTGATACTGCCAAAAAAAGTTTTGAGCTTGTAAAAAGCCAGTATGATGTTGGAGTTGCAACAGAGATAGACCTAAACAGGGCAAGGACAGAAGTTGATACAATAAGGGTGATGGTTGTTAATCTAAAACAGTTGGTGAATCTTGACAAAAATACCTTGAATTATATCGTAGGCACACCTGTTTCTGACAATTTGCTCCCACATGGTCTATCTAATAAAAATCCCTTTGAGGAAATAAGGCCAGGGTTATCTTCTCTAGTTCTTTTAAACAGACCAGATGTCATGGCTGCAGAACACAATCTAAAGGCATCATATGCGAGAATTGGTGCTGCAAGGGCTGCATTTTTCCCTTCTATTTCACTTACAACAGGTCTTGGCACTGCCACTGATGACCTATCAAATCTATTTAAAGGCTCTTCTCGCACATGGAATTTGGGCATAGGCGGCACACTTCCTGTGTTTGATGCAAGGGTTTGGGCAGCCTATAAACTGAGTAAGGTACAAAGAGAGATTGTGCTAACTGAGTATGAAAAGACAATCCAAAATGCATTTAAAGAAGTATTAGACAGATTAGTTGAAAAGGCAACAATAGATGAGCTGGTATCAGCCCAAAAAGGACTTGTTGAATCCCTTGAGAAGACATATAATCTGTCTTTAAAAAGGTATAAACAGGGAATAGACAGCTATTTTTCAGTGCTGGATGCAAATAGAAACCTCCTTCAAGCAAAACAAGAACTCACAAGCTTAATCATGACCAAATACGCTAACAAAATAGCCCTATATTCTGCTCTTGGTGGAGGAGGGGAGTAACATTATTTGTGTAAATCCATATTTGGCTTATTTTATATAATATTCATATATGCCCCTCTTATCATAAAACTTAGCTATGTCTTCTGCGGGTAACTGGGAGTGTAGTAACCCCCAAAAGTAGTAATATTTTCATTGCACTTACCTAGTTTTAAATCTATATTCTCCATTACAAGACACCTCCTTGGTGTGTTTTGTTTTTTTGCTTATATATTAATAATTACACTAAGTTAGAGGTGACTTGCAAGTACTTTGCTCTCCCTAATGCAAAATTAAGGCTTCCCCTAGTGCAAGATTAAGGAATATGGGCGTAAAACTTTTAAATTTGATAGAGGGCGTTATTCTTTTTTTGAAAAGATGATAGTAGAAATCTAATTAAAAGCTACGGATGGTCTAAAATGAGTTTATATGAACTGGCATTTTTAGTCTTTGTCATTAACCTACCTTTTGGATATTTAAGGGGTAAAAGTAAGAAGTATTCACTAAAATGGTTTCTGTATATTCACCTCCCAATCCCCATGATAATTTTACTCAGAATATATTCAGGATTGGGTTTTCAATTTTATACATTTCCATGGACAGTTGGTGCATTTTTTCTGGGACAGGTCTTTGGAGCAAAGTTAAGTGAGTTCATTATGAGTAAAAATGAAAAAAAGGGGACATGCGAATAATGTTTCTTTTATAACCGAAATAGAACTTCTTTGTTATCCAAACTTAATTATTTTAGAAGAATAAAAAAAGATAAAAGAGTTTTTGACAACTATAACTATTATAAATATAAACAATTTTATCAAGGATAATACCATTTTGTTCAAAAAGGAATAGTGGAACAGTAGAGTAGTGGATGAGTGGGAGGGAGATGAGGTTTGATTTCAGGAAGTTGGAGGTATGGCAGTTAGCAAGAGATTTGAGAAATGAAATTATGGAGTTGTGCAGAAAGTTGCCTCTAGACGAAAAATTTAGGTTAGTTGATCAAATGATAATGGCATCAAGATCTGTAACAGCAAATATAATAGAAGGGCATGGTAGATATCATTTTCAAGAGAATATTCAGTTTTGCGGGCAGGCACGGGGCTCATTATTTGAATTATTAGATCATTTAACAGTTTGTTTAGACTGTAATTATATCTCATAAGCAGAAAAAATGGAATAGTGGAGAATTGGAGTAGTAGTGTATTGGTATAGTAGTATAGTGGTGGAGTAGTATAAATGTTACCTAAAGTTAGAAGTATTTAAAGTAGCACCGTGAACCGTGAAGCGGGAATCGTGAATCGGGAACCGGAACTCGGTAACTGGAATTCGGATCCCGGAAACCGGGTCACGGAAATCGGATCCCGGACATCGGAACTACAATAAGGATTTAAAAATGAAGATGTTTAGAGGCAAAAGATTAATAGATAGAGAAAAAGAGATAAGATTTATAAAAGAGTGGTTTGAAGATATTCCAGATGAGATACTCTGGATCTATGGTCCAAAGTCCAGTGGAAAGACCACCATTATTGAATATATAGTAGAAAATGAGTTGTTTGAAGATTTCTGGAGTTTAAAGCCCAGAGGGAATTATTGGGTTAAGTATATAAACTTAAGGAGATATTTGATAAGTAGTTATAAGACATTTTTAGAGGCATTTTTACAGCCCAAAAAAGAGATAAAAGGTCAAAAAGAGAAGATAAATGCGAGGATGTCAATAGGGGTATTTTCTATTAATTCAGAGATATTAAAAGAGGTAAAACAAAGGGAAAAAGATCTGTTTAATGTCTTAACAGAGCATATTCAAGAGATGGCATCTAATAAAAGACCAATCTTAATAATAGATGAGATCCAGACCCTACAGGACATATACATAAATTCAGAGAGGGAATTATTAAAGGAGTTTTTAAATTTTTGCGTAGCATTAACCAAGGAGCTTCATCTAGCACATGTGGTTATCTTAAGTTCTAACACTGTATTTATAGATAGAATCTACAATGATGCGAAGTTAAAAGTAACAAGTAGGTTTTACAAGGTTGATCATTTAGATAAGGATACCACTGTAAGTTGGTTAATGGAAGATGGTTTTAAAGATAAAGATATAGAATTGATATGGGAATATCTAGGTGGTTGCATTCCCTTAATTCAAAGGATGATAAGGGAAAAAAGAGAATTTCAAAATTTAAAAGAATACTTAGAATATCAGAAGAGACTCGCATTTAGTGAGATAATAGACTTTATCCAAAGGGGAGATTTTAGAGAACAAGAGATAGAGATATTTGAGAAGATAGCGGAGAGGATTTTGAAGGAGGGGGTATATTATTTAGATAAGAAAGAAAATAGGGATGAGATAAAGGTGATAGATAGGTGGGCAGAAAAAGAGATACTATTTTTTGATCCATTGACAAGGGAAGTAAAGGGTAATAATCGCTTATATGAGAAGGGAATGGATGAGTTATTGGGAATAGTATAGTGGTGTATTGGTAGAGTAGTATAGTGGTGGAGTAGTATAAATGTTACCTAAAGTTAGAAGTATTTAAAGTAGCACCGTGAACCGTGAAGCGGGAATCGTGAAGCGGGATCCGGAACTCGGTAACTGGAATTCGGATCCCGGAAACCGGGTCACGGACTACGGGTCATGAAAATCGGATCACGAATCACGAAATTAACGTTAAAACGTTTAAACGTTACCTAAAGTTAGAAGTATTTAAAATAGCTAGGAATTAGAAGAGATGAGATTAGTATTACAGTATAAACAACTACACCACTATACAACTATACCACTACACTACTATACCAATAAACCACTAAAATAAGGATTAAAAAATGAGAATATTTAGGGGAGAAAGACTCATAGATAGAGATAAGGAAATAGAATTTGTAAAGAGTTGGTTTGATAATATACCAAAAGAGATTTTATGGATTTATGGACCCAAGTCAAGTGGTAAGACAACTCTTATAGAGTATATAGTGGAAAATGAATTATTTGAAGATTTTGAAGATATGAAACCAAAGGATAGATATTGGGTAAGATATATAAATTTGAGAAGGAAGCTAGTAACTAGTTATGATACTTTTTTAGAATCATTTATAAAGCCAAAGGAAGAGTACGAGGAGCTTAAAAAAGAGGAAAGACTTTCGGCAAAAGTAAGTGTAGGGATTTTTTCTGTAAGATCAGAAAAGCTAAAAAAGATAAAAGAGAAAAAATTTGATTTGTTTGATGTACTAGTTGAAGAATTAAGTAAAATATCTAAACACAAAATGCCAATCTTAATAATAGATGAGGTCCAGACCGTAGAGGACATATACATAAATTCAGAAAGGGAGTTATTAAAGGAGTTTTTAAATTTTTGTGTAGCCTTAACCAAGGAGCTTCATCTAGCACATGTTGTTATTTTAAGCTCTAACACTGTTTTTATAGACAGGATATATAATGATGCCAAATTAAAAGTTACCAGTGAATTTTATAAAATAGATCACTTAGATAAGCAGACTACAGAAGAGTGGTTAAGAGAAGAGGGATTTACAGGTGCTGAAATAGATGTAATCTGGGATTATCTTGGAGGATGTATTCCATTAATTCAAAAGATGATAAAAGACAAGGATAGGTTTTCTACCTTAAGGGAGTATTTGGAATACCGCAAAGACCTGGCATTTAGTGAGATAATAGATTTTATTCAAAGAGGGGATTTTACAAAAGAGGAAAAGGAAATGTTTAAGGATATATGCAGGCGTATTTTAGCTAAAGGTTGTTATTTATTAACAGACGAAGATAAAGATAAAGAGATAAAAATAGTGGATAGGTGGGCCGAAAAAGAGATACTATTTTTTGATCCATTAACAAGAGAAGTAAGAGGAAATAATCGCTTATATGAGAAGGGAATGGAGAAGTTATTGGGAATTGGGTAGTGTGTTGGTGGAGTGGTATAGTGGTATATTGGTAGAGTAGTATAAATGTTACCTAAAGTTAGAAGTATTTAAAGTAGCACCGTGAAGGGTGAACTGGGAACCGTGAACCGGGAACCGTGAACCGTGAATCGGGAACCGGAACTCGGTAACTGGAATTCGGATCCCGGAACTCGGATCCCGGAAATCGGGAACCGGATCCCGGAACTCGGATCCCGGGTCACGGAAACCGGGTCACGGAAATCGGAACTACAATAAGGAATAAAAAATGAAAATGTTTAGGGGAGAAAGACTCATAGATAGGGATGAAGAAATAAGATTTATAAAGAACTGGTTTGATAATTTACCTAAAGAGATACTCTGGATCTATGGTCCAAAGTCCAGTGGAAAGACCACCATTATTGAATATATAGTAGAAAATGAGTTGTTTGAAGATTTCTGGAGTTTAAAGCCCAGAGGGAATTATTGGGTTAAGTATATAAACTTAAGGAGATATTTGATAAGTAGTTATAAGACATTTTTAGAGGCATTTTTACAGCCCAAAAAAGAGGTAAAAGGTCAAAAAAAGAAGATAAATGCGAGGATGTCAATAGGGGTATTTTCTATTAATTCAGAGATATTAAAAGAGGTAAAACAAAGGGAAAAAGATCTGTTTAATGTCTTAACAGAGCATATTCAAGAGATGGCGTCTAATAAAAGACCTATATTAATAATAGATGAGATCCAGACCTTAGAGGACATATACATAAATTCAGAAAGGGAGTTATTAAAGGAGTTTTTAAATTTTTGCGTAGCATTAACCAAAGAGCTTCATCTATCGCATGTTGTGATTTTAAGCTCTAATACTGTTTTTATAGACAGGATATATAATGATGCAAAGCTAAAAGTTACCAGTGAATTTTATAAAATAGATCATTTAGATAAGCAGATTACCAGTGAATGGTTAAGAGAAGAGGGATTTGGAGAAGATGAGGTAAAGTTAATCTGGGATTATCTTGGTGGCTGTATGCCGTTAATTCAAAAGGTGATCAAAGATAAGGACAGGTTTTCTACATTAGAGGAGTTTTTGCAATATCGCAAGGACCTTGCATTTAGTGAGATAATAGATTTTATTCAAAGGGGAGATTTTACAAAAGAGGATAAGAAGATATTTAAGGATATATGCAGGTGTATTTTAGCTGAGGGTCGTTATTTATTAACAGATGAAGATAAAGATAAAGAGATAAAAATAGTGGATAGGTGGGCCGAAAAAGAGATCCTATTTTTTGATCCATTGACAAGGGAAGTAAAGGGCAATAATCGTCTGTATGAAAAGGGTATGGAGAAGTTATTGGGGGTAAGTTAATAGTATAGTGGTGGAGTAGGCTTCAAAGATGTAAAGAACTTGAGAAGGAATTTAATAAATTACCTCATTAATACTAAACTATTTTACGGCATTTCCATATCTTTCTTTAAAAAAGGATTTTCTTATCTGCGGTCTCAGACCTTGATTCTTTTGGCTAAGAGCTTAAAATTATGTAAGTAAGCTTACATGTAAATTTTCTGGAGGGTCTTATGAGCACAATAGTAAAATCAATAAGGGTAAAAGAGGAGATATGGGAAACCCTTCGAAGAGTCAGCAAAGAAGAAAACAAGCCATTAACACAACTGCTAGATGAAGCATTAGAGGGATATTTGGGAGAGAAAATTAAAAAAAGAGCAGGTGAAAAAATACGAAAACTGCCGAGACTCTCACTAGGCAAGGATTCTATCACTAGAGAGGAGATTTATGAAGGTCGGTATTGATACCAATGTTTTATTTTATTTTTTAAACAAGGATAATCCATTTCATGAAGAGGCAAGGGACAATTTAACAATGTTGGTGGAAGAGCAATCTGCTGTGCTTACTCAGCAGAATTTAATAGAGTTGACAGCGGTGCTAACCCGAAGAGGAATAACCACGGAAGAAACAGAGAATTATGTGAAGAGCTTTGCAGAAGTTATGCTGGTGCTAAGACCTACCGTGAAGGCAGTTGATCTTTTTCTGGATCAAATGAAGAAACATGCTGTAAAGGGGGCCAAGGTTTTTGACCTATATTTAGCGGCTACTTTAAGAAGTAATGGGATCAGCTTGCTCTACACATATAACGAAAAAGATTTTTTAAGTATAGATGGGCTCCATTTATGGAATCCTAAAGGAAAGAAAAAGAAGACAGACGAGTGATAGTTTTACTGCCCACTATAGTGGTCTGTGATGAGTAATGGGAGGATAAGTAGGGAGTTGGGGATAGAGATAAGGGAGTGGAGGGAGGAAATGGTGAACAGTGAACCGGGAATCGGGAACAGTGAACAGTGAAGCGGGAACCGTGAACAGTGAGCCGTGAACAGTGAACCGGGAAGCGGGAGCCGGAACTCGGAATTCGTAGATCGGAAACCGGGTCACGAATCACGGATCCCGGAAACCGAATCACGAATCATGGCATGGCTTTTGGCGACATCTTTATTGACAAATTCCGGTTGGGGAGAAAGGTTGGAGAGGTTGTAAAGGTTGTAAAGGTTGTAGGGGTTGTAGAGGTGGTTGTAAATGGGTAATAGTTGGAAAGATTTGGTGGTTTGGCAAAAGAGTCATGATATGGTATTAGATATTTACAAGTTGATAAAGGATTTTCCAAGAACAGAGGCATATTCCTTTTACTTGCGGAGAGATTTAGGCTATATAAGCAAAGAAAAGTACAATGAACTTGAAGACAAACTCACTGAAATAAGCTACCTCCTCAACCAACTAATAAAATCCCTAACCCCTAAACCCTCTACAACCTCTAGAACTTCTACAACATCTACAACTTCTACAACCTCTACAACAGACCCTCTACTAGTAAAAATGGTTTATGAAATAACAAAGGTTTTCCCTTTTCAAACAAGGTATTAGAAAAGTTGGAGGGGAGAGTAATGGGTGTGCGATTAGAAATTCCTGATACTGTTGTTCAAGCGATCCGCTTGCCAGAAGAGCGAATCGCACAAGAGCTACTTGTAGAATTGGCGACTGCCCTGTATGCACAGGGACTATTGTCTTTTGGCAAAGCAAGGGAACTGGCCAAAATGGAGAAGTATGAATTTAGTCAGCTATTAGGGAAGCGCAGTATTATTCGACATTATAGCCAAGAAGAATTAGAGGACGATCTGGCTTATGCCTGTGGTGAGTAACACATCGCCTCTGTTGAACTTATCGATCATTGGTAGACTTTCATTTCTGCGCGATCAATTTGGCGAGATATGGATTCCTTTAAAAGTTGTGAAGGAATTGCGTGTTGAAGAGGATCTCCCAGGATGTTGGGCCATAAGGGAAGCGATAAAAGAAGGATGGATTAAAACTAAGGAAGTGAAAGACCTGGCATTGGTGAGAGTCCTTGAGCATGATCTGGATGGAGGTGAAGCAGAAGCTATTGCATTAGCCATACAACTAAAGGCCGATTGGATATTATTGGATGAGCTAGAAGGACGGCGCATGGCCAAATTATTGGGGTTGAAGGTTGTTGGTGTTTTAGGTATCCTGCTTAAAGCACAAAGGGAAGGTAAATTGCAATCGTTACAAATGGTGCTAAAAGATCTCCAGGAAAAGGCCGGTTTCCGTATCCGTAAAGATTTGCTTATACGAGTTTTACAGGAAAGTGGTGAGAAATTAAAATAAAACAAATAGAGGTAAGAGGAGCAAAGAAAAAAGGGGAGAGGGGAATAAAGTTGGAGAGGTTGTAGATGTTGTAGAGGTTGTAAAGGTTGTAGACGTTGTAAAGGTGGTTGTAAATGGGTAATAGTTGGAAAGATTTGGTGGTTTGGCAAAAGGGTCATGATATGGTATTAGATATTTACAAGTTGATAAAGGATTTTCCAAGGATAGAGGCATATTCCATAGTTGACCAAATTAAAAGAGCAGCCTATTCTGTGCCTGCCAATATTGAAGGGCATTCTAAGAAAAGTAAAAAAGAATTCTCCAGGTATTTATACATTTCCAGAGGCTCCCTGGAGGAATTAAGATACTTCCTTTTACTTGCGAGAGATTTAGGCTATATAAGCAAAGAAAAGTACAGTGAACTTGAAGACAAACTCACTGAAATAAGCTACCTCCTCAACCAACTAATAAAATCCCTAACCCCTACCCCCTCTATAACCTCTACAACATCTACAACTTCTACAACCTCTAAACCCTCTACAACCTCTAGACCCTCTACAACTTGAAGAACCATGCCAACTTAGATGCTTAAAAAGGAGATTGAGGAAATAGTGAACAGTGAATAGTGAACAGTGAACAGTGAGTAGTGAGTGGGGGGGAAAATGGACCATAAAGAATTGGAAGTTTGGAAGAAGTCTATTGAGTTGGTAAAGAATGTTTATCAAATAACAAATAGTTTCCCGAAGGAAGAAGTTTATGGGATTATTTCTCAAATTAGAAGAGCTGCGATCTCAATACCGTCTAAAGAACTAGGATACTTAGAAAATGAGCTAATAACCTTAATTGACATAGAATGAATGTA